>JASHOO010000276.1 GCA_030041035.1 Bryobacteraceae bacterium
AGTCCGCAAGCTCGCCGAAGACAAGGGATACGACGTAATTGTCGATTCGTCCAATACCGTGTACTTCAAACCGGCTCTGGACGTTACCGCCGAGGCCCTGTCGGCGTACAACAAGGCATACCCCGCCCCGAAGTAGGGAGCCCGTTTAGCGCGATGGCCGGCTATCTCGCAAATTACGGTGCGGGCGAGGAGCAGCGGGAAAAGCGCATCCGGCGGCTGGTGACGATCGGACTCATCGTGGCCGCCGTTCTGGGTCTGTATTTACTCACCTTTCACACGCCCATCCTCGAGCGATATATTCGCTTTGTCCAAATCCTCAAGAACCACCAGGAGGAAAAGCGCGTTGACCTGTTCCTGGACCTGCTGGCCAAGCGGGATTACAAGCAAGCCTACGCGCTGTGGGGCTGCACGGACACCAAGCCCTGCCGCGATTACACCTACCAGAATTTCATGGAAGACTGGGGACCGAAGGGTTCCCAAGCCCCTTCCGAGTTGTTTCACACCACCCGCAGCCGCGCCTGTGGCTCGGGGGTGATCCTGACCGTTGATGCCGCCAACAACCGGGAGGAGAAACTCTGGGTGGAGAAAGACGACCTGACCATCGGCTTCTCCCCGTACGCCGGCTGCTATGCCACCCCGCCCCCGGTCGAATTGAGATGACGGCCTGGGCTGTATGGTCTTAGAATAAGAATAAGAATAAGATAGGGCATATAAGGGATGGCTTTGACGACAACGCAGGCTGCGGGTCTCGAAGGGATCGTAGCCGGGGAATCCGAAATCTGCTTCATCGATGGCGAAGAAGGCATTCTCAGCTATCGTGGCTACAACATCCACACATTAGCCGATAATGCAACCTTCGAGGATGTAATCTTCCTGTTGTGGAACGGGCGCCTGCCTCGGCGCGACGAGCTGAACAGGCTGAAAGCGGACCTGGTGGCCCACCGGCCGATTCCACAACCGGTGGCGAACTTTCTGGGTTCGGTCGCCAAATGCGAGCCCATGGATGTGCTGCGCACGGCCGTCTCCATGCTCAGCCACTACGATCCATTGGCGCGCGACATGTCGCCTGAGGCCAACGCCGCCAAGGCGGTAAAGCTCATGGCTCAGACCGCGACCATCGTCAGCACCTTCGACCGTTTGCGCAACGCCAGACCACTGCTCGAAGGCGACCCGAACCTCAGCTTTGCCGCCAACTTCCTTTACACGCTTACCGGAAAGCGACCCGATGATGTGATGGAGCGCGCTTTCGATGTGGCGCTCATCCTGCACGCGGACCACGAGTTGAACGCCTCCACTTTCGCCGCGCGTGTGACCGCGGCCACGCTATCGGACATTTATTCCTCGATCACCTCGGCCATCGGCGCACTCAAAGGTCCGTTACATGGTGGCGCCAACCAGGATGTCATTAAGATGCTGCTGCAAGCCGGGACGCCGGATGGCGCCGTCGCTCTGGCTAAAGAGACGCTGGCCGGAAAAAAGAAAATCCCCGGCTTTGGCCACCGCGTTTATCACACCGAAGACCCACGCGCCACGCACCTGCGCGCGCTCTCCGAAGAGTTGGGCAAGCGCACCGGCCACATCGAGCTCTACCTGATGTCGCGGCGCGTCGAGGAAACCGTCGACCACGAGAAAAAGCTCAACGCTAACGTCGATTTCTACTCCGCCTCCACATACTACTCTCTCGGCATTCCGGTGGATCTGTTCACACCGGTCTTTGCCATCAGCCGCATGTCCGGCTGGACCGCCCATGTGCTCGAGCAGTATCACAACAACCGCCTGATCCGACCGCGTGCCGAATACAAAGGCAATCCCGACGGCATGCGGTGGATCCCACTGGCGGAACGCTAGCGTGGACGAACGCGCGTTCTACATCGAGTCGCAGGCCAACAAGCCGGCCACGTTGTATTGTCCTTTTTGCAAAACCAGTGAAACCTACCAGCTTCGCTGGATGGTGCGCAAGAAGAAGGATCGCATCCCGCCCGGCGCTGACGAGCGCGATCGCGCCCGCTTCCAGAAGTCCCAAAGCTACATGGTGCTGCTCGATGATAAAGTGGCCTGCAAGAACCTGCGCTGCCGTAAGCGATTCGACGTCTCGGGCGTCAAAACCATGGCCTTCCTGAACGAGTAGGCTATTCGGGCAGAAACGAGAAATCCAGAATCTGCTGCGAAGAGAAGGGACACTCGCGCGAAAAAGTGCGCGCCGGAAGGCCGGTTTGCAAAACCGCCTTTTTTACTGCCATTGGATACACATCGCCCGCCGCAGCCGTCACATTGCGCATTAAGCTTGGGGAATCTGCCAGGAGCAGATCCAGCTCGCTCCTTTGCGTAAATATGGTTGATTGCCAGCTCTGAGAGCGTTTCTCAGGTTGCCACTTCCACTTCAGCAGGTGGACGATCAGCACAGTCAATCGGCTGTACAGTTCGCGCTTATCGCGCTTACCCATGTCTTCGATTTCTTCCGCGACATGTTCGATGTCGATCTCATCGAAGCGTTTCTCGCGGAGCAGGCGTGCGGTTTCGCTGGCCCAGACCGCGAAATCCTCGTCGTAAAGGCTTGTCGCTACTGGCTTGAGCGTCTTCGCTCCCATAGTTCTTCCACTGCCATTATGGCACGCGGCCGCTAATGATGATCCACGCGCGCCTGGATCTCTCTCGCTCGAAACTCTTTTAATAGCGCAACCATTCGCTCCACCACGGCCTCCACGAATTTCTGTCCCTTCTCGCGCGTGGCCTTGGTCGGATCGCCCACCGTGCCGGTTTTCGAGTACCGGCTGAACCATTCCTGGAAGAAAACCGGCGACGGCGCGGCCAGGTCCCAATAGAAAAACTCGGCCTTTTGAAAGTGAATGTCCTTGCTGGCCTTTTCCAACTGCACCAGGTCACCCCGCAGGTAAAGCAGTACCGACGTTTCCAGCTCGCAGCCGTGCGCCATGCCGCCCGGAAATTCCGATTCGCGCAGCTCGGCGACGAGCGTCTTCGGAATCAGGTTCCACCACGGCACCATGGCGCAGATGGCCGAGGTCTCGTTGGTGATGTTGCGCGCGGCAATATCGAGAAACGGCACGTTGCTCCCGTGGCCGTTCACTAGCAGAATCTTGCGGAATCCGTGATGCGCCAAACTCTTGCCGATGTCCGTCACGTAGCGGATGAAGGTGTCTCCCTCCACCGCAATCGTCCCCGGAAAATCCATGTGGTGCACGTTGAACGCATAGTAAACCGGGGGCATCAGAATGGCCTCTTCCGGCACGCGCTCCACCGCCCGCCGCGACATCTCGCTCGCCGTCAGCACGTCGGTCACCAGCGGCAAGTGTGGGCCGTGCTGCTCCACCGTCCCTACCGGCAGCACGCACACGCGGTTTTCCGCGACGGCCGCGCAAATCTCCGGCCAGGTGAATTCTTCGTAGCGGTATTTTTGCGGCATGGAAGAGCAATTATGGCATACGCACCTGCGGTTTCCAGGCGCTGGGCTCCAAGGATCGGTGACGAACCTCGATGCTGCCTCGAAGAACCACGAATGGCGTGAAACACGGCGGTGCTATAACAGGGAAGGGATGTATCGCATCTCCATGTCACGAAGTCATTTAGGTTCCCGCAAACCAATTTGCAAAAACAAACCCATTCCCATTTCCGGACAGTGCCACGCCGCGCGGTAGTACCTCGTCCATCCAGTTCGCCGTGCTATGATTCCCTACGGCGCATCAGGGCGCCACCGGTCCGCGGAAAGGACAGCGTCCCCCTGAAGCAACCGTTTCCGTTTTGCGTTTTCAATGAACTCTTTTCTGCCCGAGTGAGCGGACATCGGGCGCAACGGCTGGCGCGAAGCTCGCGCCGCCAGGAAAGGAGCTCATTGTGAAGCAGTCTCTCCCTACTCGCACTCTGCGCGAGCATCCTGATCTCGATCAACTCAAGCGCCAGGCCAAGGAACTGCTGGCGGCCTTCATAGCCGGCGAAAGCAGCGCCGTTGCCGAAGTGAATACACATGATCACCATGCCGATGCGGCACATTTCGCTTTGCACGACGCCCAACTCGTGCTCGCCCGTGCCTACGGATTCGACAGTTGGCCCAAGCTGAAGGCATACGTCGATGGCGTCACCGTCCAGCGGCTGGCAGAAGCCGTGCGCTCAGGCGACCTGGCGCGGGTCCGTACCATGATCGAAGCCCGCCCCGAGCTGGTGAATACGGACATGGCCGAGAACGACGAGCATCGCGCCATCCACTACGCCGTGCTCAACCGGTCGCCGGAAATGGTGCGGCTGCTGATGGAACAGGGCGCCGACGCCCGAAAGGGAATCTATCCCCGCCGCGAAGCTACCAGCGCCCTCACGCTCGCCATCGAGCGCGGCTACGACGAGATTGTGGCCGTCATCCGGGAAGCAGAGCAGCGCCGCCAGGCGAAACTCGGCGCCACCAGTTCCACCGCCGATGAGCTTGCCGATTCGATCCGCAACGGCAACGATGCCCGGGCGCTGGCCATGCTCGAAGCGGAGCCGGCGCTCGTCCACGCATGTGACAGCAAAGGCTGGACGCCGCTCCATACCGCAGCCGGAGTGCTGAACGCCCGGCTCGTCGCATGGCTGCTCGATCACGGCGCCGATGTCAATCATCGCGGCCCCGGCGACCGCACTCCGCTCGATACTGCGTCCCGCGTCTGGTGGTGGAAACCCGGTCCGCCGGCTGGGTTCGCCGCTTTAGCCCGCATGCTCCGCGAGCACGGCGCGGAGTTGACGCCAGTCTCCGCAGTCGCACTGGGTGAGGCTGACTGGCTGCGCGCACGGCACGCCGAAGGCGCCCTTCACGAGTCCAAATCGGCCAAGCTGTTCGATTCGTCTGACCGCCTCCTCACCATCGCCGTGAAACACGACCGAGGGGAGATCCTCACACTGCTGCTGGACCTGGGTTATGACCCCGATGAGCGCGTTCGCCTGGACCACCTCGACGAGGTCGTCTACTCGTCGGGCGGGCCGCTCTGGACCTGCGCGCGATCTGCCAAGCACGAACTGGCGAAGATTCTTCTCGATCACGACGCCGATCCCAACGCGAGCGTCTACGCCGGCGGCTCGGTGCTTTTCAGCGCGTACGTCTGCAAGGACCAGGAAATGGTCAAACTGCTCGAGCGTTACGGAGGCGTGGTCGATGCTGACACCGCGGGGCACCTCCGCCTCACGGAGCATGCGCGGCAACTGCTCGCCGATCACGACGCCGGCCGGCTGCGCCCGGGAGCCTATGCCGGTGAATCGCTCGAAAGGCATCTTCTGTGGGCCGGCCTCCGCGGCGGTGATCCCGAGATCGTGCGCATGACGCTCGATCGCATCCCTTGGCCTAAGGGCGATCCGCAATGGTTCGGGCTGCTGTGGGCGCCCTTGCCCCGGCACGACAACCGATCGGAGCAAGACCAGCGCCTGTACCTCGACTGTTTCCGCCAGGTGCTTGACCGCTGCGGGTCCAATATCAGTCATCCCAGAGTCAACCGAACGATCCTGCACGATGTCGCGGCGCTCGACGAAACTGTAACTCCCGCCGAAGCCCTGGGCTTCGCCACCCTGCTCCTTGATGCCGGCGCCCGTCTTGATGTCCGCGATGATCTGCTCCAAAGCACTCCCCTCGGCTGGGCCTGCCGTTGGGCCCGCCTGGAACTGGCGAAGCTTTTCCTGGATCGCGGCGCGGATCCCATCGAGCCGGACGGCGAACCCTGGGCGACACCCCAAGCCTGGGCCCGGAAAATGGGTCATGACGCCGTGCTGGCGCTCCTGCGATCCCATGGGCTCTGAGTTGTCATTTAATTGACGAATTCGAGCATCCATTCCCGGCGGCGAGCATCCTTAAGCTTTACCGTTACAAACTCAAAGGAGTCCGCATGCCCCTTCCCACAGACGAGAAAGTGGTTCAATTGGCTAATGATCTGCTAAAGACCCTGGACACGATTTTTGGCCAGCACCCCGGTTACCGCCCCGCCCATGCCAAGGGAGTTTTGCTCACCGGCACGTTCACGCCGTCGCGTGAGGCTGCATCGTTGACACGCGCACCCCATATCACGCGGCCTTCCACTCCCGTAACGGTGCGATTCTCGGACGGCACGGGGATCCCCGTGATCCCCGATAACGACCCGAATGCGAATCCCAAGGGATGCGCCATCCGCTTCCACTTGGCCGAGCACGTCCACACTGACATCGTCGCTCACTCAACCGACGGATTCCCCACCCGGACCGGCCAGGAGTTTCTCGAATTCCTTCGCGCCGCGGCCGCCAGTGCGAATGCGAAATCCTCTCCGTCTCCCATTGAGCTTTTTCTCGGCTCGCACCCCGCCGCCCTCGCGTTTGTGCAGACGCCCAAGCCCAATCCCGCCAGTTTCGCAACCGAGGCTTACTTCGGCATCACCGCCATGCGCTTCCTCAACCAGGATGGCGCCGAGCACTACGGGCGCTACCGCATTACACCTCAGGCGGGCGTGAAACATCTCGATGACGCGACTGCCAAAGGCAAGCCCGCCAACTACCTGTTCGACGAGTTGAAGGAAAGGCTGGCGGCCGGGCCGATTCGCCTCGATATCCACGTGCAGGTCGCCGGCAAGAACGACGCCGTAGACGACGCCACCATTCATTGGCCCTCCGACCGGCAGGTGATTCCCTTCGGCACGGTTTCTCTCACAGCTGAGGCCGCGGATCAGTGGCACGATCAGAAACAGATCATTTTCGATCCGATCCCCCGAGTCGATGGCATCGAACCTTCCACCGATCCGTTGCTCGAGCTCCGCGCTGCCGTCTATCTGCTCAGCGGCCGGCGCCGGCGCCAGGCCCCCGCAACGCAGGCTTCCACGGTCTGAGATTGAATCGCGCTATCCTTCGAATATCCGAAGAAGCAGGAGGCGCGATGCCCGATTGGACGCGACGAAATTTCCTGGGAAGCGCATTCAGTACGGCCGCCGCAGCTTCCATCAAATTAAGCGCACAGTCGCGGACTCCCGTAACTCCCGATCTCGCCACCTTCCCCTACGGCGCTGTCGAACTCCTGCCCGGTCCGCTCAAGCGCCAGTTTGACGAAAATCATGCCTTCTTCCTGAACCTCAGCGAAGATCGCATGCTGAAGATTTACCGCCAGCGTGCCGGATTGCCTGCGCCGGGCGAAGATATGGGCGGCGGCTGGTATGACGACTTCTGCCCCGGAGCCCACTTCGGCCAGTACCTGTCCGCGCTGGCCCGCTTCGCCGCCGCCACGCAATCCGAACCAACGCGCGCGAAAGTGAAACGCCTGGTCCGCGGCTATGCGCAGACTGTCGATCCCACCGGCAGGTTTTTCGTCGATCTCCGTTATCCCGGTTACACCTACGACAAGCTGGTCTGCGGCCTGCTCGATGCGCATTCCTGGGCCGGAGACGAGACCGCAGTACAAGTCTTGTATGCCACCACCCGCGCCGCCAAGCCCCATATGGCCGATCACGCCCTCACCTTCGAGGAGCAGCACCAGCGCCCGCACAAAGATGAAACCTACACCTGGGACGAAACCTACACCATGGCCGAGAATCTCTTCCTCGCCTACGAACACACCGGCGACCGCATGTTCTTCGACATGGCCAGGCGTTACCTGCTCGACCGCACATTTTTCGATCCGCTATCACAAGGCCAAAACAGTTTGCCCGGCCTTCACGCCTACAGCCACGTGAATGCGCTCAGCTCCGGCATGCAGGGTTACATGAAGCTCGGTGATGCCAAATACTTCCGCGCGGTCAACAACGCCGTCGAGATGATTTGGAAGGATCAGAGCTTCGCCACCGGCGGCTGGGGACCCAACGAGGCTTTTGTCGAACCCGGCAAAGGGCAGCTGGGCGCCAGCCTCGCGGAAACTCACAAGAGCTTCGAAACCCCATGCGGCGCCTATGCGCACTTCAAAGTGACGCGCTACCTGATGGCGCTCACCCGCGACCCGCGCTACGGCGACAGCATCGAGCGTGTCCTCTACAACACCATTCTCGGCGCGTGGCCGGTCCAGATCGACGGCTCCAGCTTCTACTATTCCGACTTTCACCACTCCGGCACGAAAACCTACCGCCAGGGAGAGCCCAACGCAACCTACCGCTGGGATCGCGATCCGAAATGGCCGTGCTGCTCGGGTACGCTGCCCCAGATCACCGCCGATTACACCATCACCGCCTACTTCCGCGCCGCCGATGGCGTGTACGTGAATCTCTACGTTCCTTCGCGCCTCACCTGGACCACCAATTCCACTCGCTGTGTCCTCGCGCAGCAGACTGCATATCCAACCGACAATCTCGTCTCCATGCGCCTGGAGCTCACCTCACCCGCCGACTTCTCTCTGCACCTGCGCATCCCCGCCTGGGCCGGCAGTCACTCCTCCGTTTCCGTCAATGGCCAGCGCGTGAAGGCGGAAATCGCACCGCGAACCTTTTTTGCCCTGCGCCGCACCTGGAAAAGCGGCGACCTCGTGGAACTGGACCTCAACCAGACAACCCGCACCGAGCCCGTAGATGCTCAGAACCCCGATCAGATCGCCATCCTCCGCGGCCCTCAGGTTCTGTTTGCCATTGCTGACAGCCAGCCCGGGATTCCCCGTGACCAGCTCGCCCGCTTGCAGCTCTCGAAAGCAGCGAATCATGACTGGACGCTGGATGTCGCGAACGCGAAGCTGCTGCTCCGCCCCTTTGCCGATATCGACAAGGAAGTCTACCAGACCTACTGCAAGGTAACGGCCTAAACTTCGCGCTTTTTCGCCACTTCCTCGTAGACTTCGATCACCTCGCGCGCCGTGCGATCCCAACTGAAGCGCGCCGCCTGTTCCAAGCCCTTAGCCACCAGACGTGAACGCAATTCCGGATCGAGCAGCACTTCGCGAATGCCGCGCGCGATATCGAACACATTCTCCGGATTCACCAGCATCGCCGCATCGTTCACTGCCTCCGGCAACGAGCTGACATTTGACGTCACCACCGCTGTCCCCGACGCCATGGCCTCGAGCGGCGGCAAGCCGAAGCCTTCATAGAGCGACGGAAACACAAACGCCGCAGCGCACTCATAGAAGATCCGCAGCGTATCAAATGGAACAAATCCCAGGAAGCGCGCGCAGTTCTCCACGCGGCTGTGAATCACAGCGTGGCGCACCGCGGGGTTCCGTGCAATCTGGTCGCCGATGATGATCAGCCGCAAATCCGAATACACCGGATGGCTGGCCAGCTCCTGTCGCACCACTGCGAAAGCCTCCACCAGCCGCGGAATGTTCTTCTGCGGCCGGATATTGCCGGCGTAAAGCAGAAACGGATACTTGATCTGGTACCGTTCCATGATCCGGCGCCGCTCGTGTTCCTCGGTCTGGGGCCCGGCGGCGCGCGCATCGGCGGTGTGGCCGCGCTGGAAAAATTCCGGAGCCGGCGCGCTATACACCAGACGCACCCGCTCCGGCGGGATTCCCAGAGTCTGCACCACATCACGCCGCGTCGCGCCCGAAACCGCCAGCACCTTGCCCGCTCTCAGCAGGCTGCGCCGGAAGCGGTACCGCCGCAGGTTCATCCGCATCCCCGACTCCTCGCTGAACAGCAGCGTGGACATGTCATGCACCGTCACCACGTATGGCTTGGGCATGAAAAAGGGCACGCGGTTTAGCGGAATGTGATACACGCTCGCCGCAAACCGGCGCAGATAGAGCGGGAATGCAATCTCTTCGCCCCGGCGCGTGTCTTCCGCATTGTAAGCGGCAATCTGAAAATGTGGCGGTAGCACGCCGAAATGCCGCGCCTGCGCCTCTGAAACCACCACCTGATATTGATTCTCCTGGTCGGCCTTGGCCAGCGCCAGAATCAGGTTCCGGATGTACGTTCCAATGCCGAAATCCCGGACGTGGCGCGCGTCGATGACGATCTTCAACATACGCGCCGCGCCCGCGACGTCCTAGCGGACCGCCGAAGCCTGTTCCAGTTTCCAGCTATAGAGCGGGAACCGCTCCGTCAGCTTCTGCACCTTGCGGCGCACCCCGCCGATCGCCTCTTCCGAGCTGATGTGCCCCAGCACTTCCGCAATCAGCGCCGCTGTTTCGCGCATTTCCGGCTCGCGAAAACCGCGCGTCGTTACCGCCGGGCTGCCCAGCCGGATGCCGCTCGGATTGAGCGGCGGATTCACATCAAACGGAATCGTGTTCTTGTTGACCGTGATACGCGCGCGGTCCAGCGCCGCTTCCGCTTCCTTGCCGCGAACGCCCTTCGAAAAGACGTCCACCAGCATCACGTGCGTGTCCGTGCCGCCGGCAACCACCCGGTAGCCTTCCTCAATCATGCCCTCGGCCAGCGCCCGCGCATTCGCCACCACCCGTTTCTGATACGCCACGAACTCCGGCTGCATGGCCTCGAGGAAGCAAACCGCCTTCGCCGCGATCACGTGCTCCAGCGGCCCGCCCTGAAATCCGGGAAACACCGTCTTGTCGATCGCCGCGCCGTACTGCGCCCGCGCCAGAATCATCCCCGAGCGCGGCCCGCGCAGCGTCTTGTGCGTCGTTGAGGTCACGATGTCCGCCCACTGGCAAGGGTTGGGATGAACCCCCGCCGCCACCAGCCCCGAGAAGTGCGCCATGTCCACCAAAAGCACCGCGCCCACCGCATCCGCAATCTGGCGGAAGCGCGGAAAATCCAGCGTGCGCGGATATGCGCTGCCGCCCGCGATAATCAGCTTGGGTTTGTGCTCTTCCGCCAGGCGCGCCAGCTCATCGTAGTCGATGCGCTCATCGTCTTTCCGCACTCCGTACGGAACTACGTGATAGGTTTTGCCCGAGAAGTTCAGGTGGTGTCCATGGGTCAAATGCCCGCCGTGCGAAAGATTCAACCCCAGGATGGTATCGCCGGGTTGCAGCACCGATGCATACGCCGCCTGGTTGGCCTGCGACCCCGAATGCGGCTGCACGTTGGCGTATTCGGCGCCGAATAGTTTCTTCGCCCGGTCCCGCGCCAGGCTTTCCACCACATCCACGAACTCGCATCCGCCGTAATAGCGCTTCCCCGGATACCCCTCGGCGTATTTGTTGGTCAGCACGCTCCCGGTCGCTTCGAGCACCGCCTCGGAGGTAAAATTCTCGCTCGCAATCAGCTCCAGTTGCGAGCCCTGCCGCTCCGTCTCGCGCCGGATGGCGTCGTAAATTTCCGGATCCACTTCGGCCAGCGGCCGCGCCATTTGATTGCCCATAGGAACCACAATTGTAACATCCGATGCCGGAGCGACCTTCGCTACTCGGAAACCTGGAAACCTGGTGACAGACCGGCCGTTTCCAGCATTGCTCCGTCAACCGTCCTTCAGACTCCATCCCGGTCCGACCTGATGCCCTAAGAAATTTCCGAGTCACCGGAACGTCGGGGTCGGGATTCGGCCTGGAAGAGAATGCGGATCAGTCCGACCGGCGCTCATCGGGCGACCCTGTTCGTTCGGGCATAGGCGCAGGCCACCCCGTCGGCAGCACCCAGCATGGTAGCGAAGGGCGACGGGCGCTCGCGAAGAAGCTCTAGAGCAAGATCGGTTTACAAATCCTAAAAACTGGCGCGGCGCGCGAAAGACTTTCACTTTATCCCCGGCTATGACAAATACGAGACCCGCCCGGCGAATTCTAAAGCGAAACATAAGTCCATAGCAGTGAATCATCTAGGAGCCCATTGGGGGGAGCGACGGAGAATGGCAGGAGAAATGCCTTTAGCTGCAGACGCCAATTTGGGCCAGCCCGGCAGTACAAAGGAGGGGTGCTGTGAAACGCATAGGTTCTTTCGCTGTTTGCGCGCTTTTTGTAGTTGGCATGTGCCAGAAACCGGCGGTTGCCGATGTGGTGGATATCTACGACGGACTGGGTTTGATTTCGGCCCTCTGAACACGTTCTTTACGGGTCAGGGGTATACCGTCAATCAACTCAGTTCAACCTTCTCGTCCTTGGCGGGAGCGAATTTCGTCATTCTCTCGGAGCCGGGGACCCTTTCTCTTTCGGCGGGCCAGCTCTCGACGATTGATTCCTACGTCGATGGCGGTGGGCGTCTGCTGATCAACTCCGAGTGGTACCCTGGTTTTACCAGTGATATTACCAGTACGAACACAATCCTGACGTCGCTGGGGAGCTCGATCGTAAACGCGGATACCGCGTCCGAACCGGGTTATCACGATACAAGCGATATTGTGGTCAGCCCGTTCACCGCAGGCGTGACCGATGTCAATTACGCCGATACGTCGTCACTGAGTGGTGGCACGGCACTCGTGTTCGGGAATCCCGTCACTGACGATGGGCAGGAGTTTATCGCTTATCAGGGTATCGGTTCGGGATTTGTCTTCGTCATCGCCGATAGCGATACCGCCGACAACATCAATTCAACGACGACCAACAACAACGGTGTTCTGTATTGCGACTTTGGCGGGTTGACTTGCGCCGCCACTCCATCCACTGTTCCCGAACCCGGCTCAATCGGTCTGCTATTCACGGCGATTGCCGGTGCCGGTCTGGTGCTTCGGAAGCAGCTACGAGGACGGCGAAGCGTCTAAAGCAACCTGCACCCACTCCAGGAGTTAGCCCTTTTGGCATGGGCCGGTGTTGCAGGCCGGCCCGACCCTTCCATTTGCATCTTTTGAACTCCACGCGTTCTCGCTGTATGTGAAGCTTGCTGCAGATCTCTCTGACTTGCGCGTCCGATCGCCGCCGGACGGTCTCGTAATCTACCGGATCGCTGATCAAAGCGTAGGCCGACTTGTCGGCGGCACCAGCATGGTGGCGAAAGGCGAGGAGTGCACGCGAAGAAGCTCCAAAACATGGTCGCTATCTTTCGAACTCCACGCTTTCGCTGTATCTGACGCTTGCGTGCGGATCTCTCGCAACTGTGCGTCTGTCAAAACACCTGCATTCCTCAAAGCACTCTCAACAGCATTGATTTCAAGGCGCTGCGCGAGAAGAATCTTCAACAATTCCCTCCATCGCTCACCCGTCATATCACTCATTCCGCTTTCACTCCTCCGGTATCAATCTGGCCAACCGACCGCGGATAGATGTCCGATAGTCCCGCGCACTTTGCGCACACGCACACTTTCCCCTTGGCCTCCTCCGGCACCCGCGCCAGCACTTCCGGTGCAATCTTCGCCTCAAAGCACCAGCACTCGCTCTTCCCCGCCGCCATCCCGCACTCATTCGGCCCGCCGCACAGCGGGCACCGATCCTTCCTCAGCTCGCTCATGCGTTCTCCCGATGTTCCACCGGCGTGTAAAACTCCTTCACGCGCCGCGCCGCCGCCCGGCCCACCGCCTTCGCCAGCTCATCCTCCGACGCTCCCCGCACCAGTTCCGGGCTGCCGAACTTGCGCAACAGTTTCTGCACCGTCCTCTCTCCCACACCCGGAATCCGGTCCAGTTCCGAGGTCAGCCGCGCCGCATTCCGCCGCGTGCGATGGAACGTCACCGCGAAACGGTGCGCTTCGTCGCGAATCGACTGAATCAAGTGCAGAATCGGCGAGAACCGGTCCAGCACTACTGGCTCATTTTCCTGCCCGTAGACGTAAATGATCTCCTCGCGCTTGGCAATCGATGCCACCGGCTGGTTGATGATGCCGATCGCCTCCAGCGCATCTGCCGCCGAATGCAGTTGCCCGATGCCGCCGTCGATCAGCACCAGCCCCGGCATCGGCTGGTTCTCCTGCTGCAGCCGCGAATACCGCCGCGTCACGACCTCGCGCATGCTGGCAAAATCGTCATTGCCCACCACATCCCGGATGATGAACTTGCGGTAGTCCGATTTTTTCATGCGCCCGTCTTCCCAAACCACCATGCTGGCCACTTTGTCCGTCCCCTGGATGTGGGAAATGTCGAAGCACTCGATCCTTTTGGGCGCATCCGCGAGCCCCAGCACATCCTGCAAAGCTTCCTGAATCGCGCGCGACGAAGGCTTCAGCACCCGGAACCGCTGGTCGAAACTGTGCTTGGCATTCGTTTCCACCAGATTCAGGAGCGCCTTCTTCTGGCCGCGTTGCGGCGTGTGAATCTCCACCTTCCTGCCGCGTTTTTCCGACAATAGCTCCTCGAGTGCCTCGCGATCCTCGAAATCCACCGGGACGTGAATGATCGATGGAATGTGCTGCTGGTCAATGTAGATCTGCTTGATCAGCGCCGAAAAGAATTGCGGCTCGTCGAACTCGTGCTGATCCTCCCAGAAGAATTCGCGCCGGTCCACGATCTGCCCGTTGCGCAGATGGAACAGGTTGAGCGCCACCAGCGGCGGCTCCGCGTAGGCGGCGAATATATCGATGTCGTCGCCTTTCGCCGCTGCCATTTTCTGCCGCTCGTCCATCTCCTCCACCGTGGAAAGCAGGTCGCGTAGCGCCGCCGCTTCCTCAAAGCGCATGGCGTCCGAGGCCTGCTGCATGCGCTCGCGCAGGCCTTTCGCCAGGTCCGCGTGCCGCCCTTCCAGGAACAGCCGGACGTTCTTTACGGCGCCGGCGTAGGCATCATCCGTCGTCAGTCCTTCGACGCAAGGCCCCAGGCAGCGATGGATGTGATACTGCAAACACGGCTTCGGGTGAAAACGTGTCAGGTCCACTTTGCACGAAGGCACCAGAAAACTGCGGTGGATGAAGTTCACCAGCCGATACGCCAGGTTTGCCGGGAAGTACGGGCCGTAGTAAGTCGAACCGTCCTTGCGCAGCCGCCGCGTCACATAAACCCGCGGATATTTTTCGCCGGTCAGCTTGACATACGGGTAGGTCTTGTCATCGCGCAGCAGAATGTTGAACCGCGGCTTCCACTGCTTGATCAGGTTGTTCTCGAGTGCCAGCGCTTCCTTGTTGTTGTCAACCAGGATGTAATCGATGTCCCGCGCTTCTGAAATCAGCGTTCCGGTCTTCGCGTCCGCCAACCGGTCGTCGGAAAAGTAACTCCGGACGCGCAGCCGCAGGCTCTTGGCTTTGCCCACGTAGATCACCCGCCCGGCCGCGTCTTTGTACAAATACACTCCGGGCCCCAGGGGTAACTGCGCAGCTTTCTCTCTGAGTTCTACCGCGGGCAATATAATCTAATTATGTCACGCTGGATGCGAATGGCTTTTCTTTGCCTGATGTGCGGTGTTTTCGCGCTATCGGGCCAGGATAAGAAACCGGCAGACACCAGGACCTCTGATCAGCAGGTGCAGGCGCCGCCTGAGGAAGACGAGGGAGAGAAGCCCAAAGAGTACTCCTTTAACCCCCTGCAAGCCAACAAGGAAATGACCGTCGGCACTTTCTACTTCCACAAGGGGGATTTCCGCGCCGCTGCGGTCCGCTTCACCGAGGCCACCAGGTGGAATCCGACCTCCGCTGATGCCTACTTCCTGCTCGGCGAGGCGGAAGAAAAGCAGCGAGCCTGGAATTCCGCGCGCGAGGCCTATCAGAAATTCCTGGATTTGGCGTCCGATGACAAGCGTGCGCCCGAAGTCCGCAAAAAAGTCGAGAAGCTTTCCAAAGGAAAGCACTAACTGAAAACGGGCTCTCGCCGAAGCTGACGGGTCAGAATGCTCACGACCCGCCGGAATCCTCTCTGCCAATCCGGAAACAGATCGATGTACTGTATCTCACGCCGGATGCTGGCGGGTACCGCGCAGGCATCCAGCCTGACCGGGATCAGAAATACGTCGTCCAGCGGGATGCGGCGTGCACAGTCCAGCGCGTAGCGGATTTCGGCCTGAAATCCCCCCTTTTTCGAAACCGAATTACGTGAAAAGCAGGCGATTACGAAGTCTGTAGCTTCCAGTGCGTCTTCGATGGAGCGCGGCCAGTTCTGCCCCGGCAGCAGCTTGCGGCGGTCCAGCCAGGGGTCGAAACCTCGGGCCTCCAGTGCGTCGCACAAGCGTTCCACTTGCCGCGTATCCTCTTGCACGTAAGCCAAAAACACGGACGGAGCCGACCGCGCGACAAAGCGATAGCCACGGTTGCCATCCGGCCGGAAGGCTCCCAGGCCATCGATGGTCACGGTTTTGCCCTCTTCCAGGCACTCGCGCACGATCCGTGCCACCTGACGGGCCGAGGAAGAATTACCGTTTGCCGCGACGACCAGGCGCTTTCCCTCCTTTTGGGTCGAATTCGAACTCCCACCTGGGCCCCGGCGTGAACTTACCCAGTCCGGGAAGCTGAGCCGCGGCACCCTTTTTCAGATTGGCAATGATCTGGCTGACCACGTGGTCCAACTGATCCGCCGCCTCGGCTGGTGACACGCCGGCTTGCCTGGCGAGCCGCGAAGCCAGTTCCTCTTTCTTCATGCCCGATCACATGTTAACAGCGGGGATCCTCGCCCAGGACCGGGATCGAGCGTGCGGAAACGGCTATGCGTCTGAATATAGGCAGGTTTCTTACAACCTGTAATCTGAAGTTGAACTGGTGACTTAGAATCGGTCTGAATGAAGCGATTTTAATAATCGATTAAGCCCGAATTCATGTCGGGTTGGATATCATAGCGCTCAGACGAGAATATCGTCACTCCAAAGGAGAACGCAAAAATGAAGAAACTGATGACCGCCATGCTTGGCCTGTCGTTGCTGACGGGTATCGCCGCCGTGTCCTTTGCGCAAGACACCAAGACCGAAGACACGTCGAAGACCAAGACCAAGAAGGCAAAGAAGGCAAAGAAAGCAAAGAAGACCGAAGACACAACGAAGATGGAATCCACGAAGTAGCTTCGCGGTTTATTTCGATTCTAGGATCGCCGCGTAGCTCACCTCCAAACAGCTACGCGGCAGTCCGGTTTAGTTTCCCCCCTGGTTGTTCTCCAACGATTTGACACTTCCTTAAGGCGCATTCAATAATCTCTAGTTGGATATGGGAGATTGCCTCGCGCCGACCCATGAATGTTTCTGTAAAAGGTGAGTACGCGCTGCTTGCCGTCTTCGATCTTGCCTCGCAACCTGCCGGCCAGCCCGTCCGAATTGCTGACATCGCGAAACGGCAGAAAATTCCGCAAAAATTTCTGGAACTGATACTGGCCAGCTTGAAGCAGGGCGGGTTTGTGGAATCGCGGCGCGGGGCGGAGGGCGGTTACCTGCTGGCGCGGGGCGCAGACTCCATCAAAGTAGGAGAACTGCTCCGTTTTGTTGAAGGTGCGCGGGACGAGAAGTCGCGAGCACGCCGCCAGGCGGACTCGCCGTTCTCCGATATGTGGGCGCGGGTGAACCGGGCGGTATCGGAGATCCTGGACCAGACATCGTTCGCCGATCTCCAGCGGGCGTGGAAGGAAAAGCGAGCCAAATTTGTGCCCAACTGGGAGATATAAGCAGCGTGATCTACGCAGACAATTCCTTGAGCATCGGCCGGACGCCGCTGGTCCGCTTGAACCGGATGGCCAAAGGAGCTCCGGCGACCCTGCTGGTGAAGATCGAAGGCCGGAACCCAGCGTATTCGGTGAAGTGCCGCATCGGGGCATCGATGATCTGGGACGCCGAGAAGCGGGGGGTGCTGAAAGCCGGCAAGGAACTGATCGAGCCGACCAGCGGGAACACCGGGATCGCCCTAGCGTTCGTAGCGGCGGCGCGCGGCTATCCGATCACGCTGACCATGCCGGAAACCATGTCGCTCGAACGGCGGAAGGTACTGCAGGCACTGGGCGCCAAACTGATCCTGACCGACGGCTCAGAGGGCATGACGTCGGCGATCAAGCGTTGCGAGGCCATGGTGGCGAGCGATCCCGACCGCTACGTGCTGCTGCAGCAGTTCAAGAATCCCGCGAATCCGGAGATCCATTTCAAGACCACGGGTCCCGAGATCTGGGAGGACACAGGCGGCGCCATCGATGTGCTGGTGTCAGGCGTGGGCACGGGCGGCACGATTACGGGCGTGTCGCGCTATATCAAGAAACAGATGGGCAAAAAGATCATTTCTGTGGGCGTGGAGCCGGTCACGAGTCCGGTGATGACGCAGACTCTACGGCGCCAGCCGCTCAAGCCGGGGCCGCACGCGATACAGGGTATCGGGGCGGGGTTCATTCCGGACACGCTCGATATGACGATGGTGGATCGGGTGGAGATGGTGACGAGCGAGGAATCGATTGAGATGGCACGGCGACTGGCAAGGGAAGAGGGCATTCTCTCGGGGATCTCCTGCGGCGCGGCGACGGCAGCGGCGGTGCGGCTGGCGCACCTGCCGGAGTTCAAGGACAAGACCTTCGTGGTGATCCTGCCGGATGCGGCGGAGCGCTATCTGACCAGCCCGCTATTCGAGGGATCGTTCGAAGAGTAGACGGGACCGCTGATCCGACTCAGGGGGTTTCGGCGCGCTGACGGACCGGCCGCAGCCGGTTCATCCAGTAGGCCCAGGCGACCGTAAGCGAGAAGAAAATCAGAGCCGAGATTCCGGCGGTTGCAGGGTTGGGGGGCGGCGGGCCGGCGATGTTGTTGTACCAGGCTAGCGTGAGGAGCACGACGACGGGCCAGAAGATGAAGAAGGCGGCGCGATTCCTGGGACGCGTGGCGCGAACGTAGACGATGATGGCGGCGAGCCACAAACCGCCTTCGATGACGAGAGTCGCAGGGATTGAAGTCCACAGGCCCAGCCCGAAGAACTTGTGCACGCCAGGGGCAATGGGCATATCGGACCGGTGAGCGACGACATCCAGGAACCAGTGGCTGAGCACGGCTGCAAACAGGACCCATGCAGCCCAGCGATTGCGGCGCAATAAGAAGTAGCCCAGGGCGAACAGGGCAGCCCAGACGGCATCCATGAGCAAGCTGTGGCTGAACGCAATGTTCGAAGCAGCGAAATAATTTCCGGCGCCTATGGTCTGCCTGAACTGAACATGCTCGATGCCCGCGATCAGAAAAACGCTCCAGAGCAGGTCGGCGAGCATGCAAGCCAATACGGTGGTCCCGAGCGAAATCCGCGGCTCCATCCGCTTGGCGCCGAACCCTACGGCGAGGTGACCGACGAACATGAGGTGCTTCAGATGGTAGCACGGGCACCAGGTGTGGAAGTCCGGGGGAAATGTGGGGAAATGTGGGGACAGACCGGCCGTTTCCTGCGTGCGATTCGGAAAACCCGGTAAACGGCCGGTCTGTCACCGCGTTTTCGTCCCGTCCGTCTGCTGCGGGGGCATTCTTGCCGTCGCTGCCACAGGCGCTGCGGAATCTGCGCGCAATCATCATTGGTTGCGCCGATATGCGAGTGGATCCGGCGCATGTACTTGGAATTAAATCTGGCGAGGCCGTCGTGATCCGTAATATCGGAGGTCGAATCACTCCAGGGTTATTGGAGCAGTTGGCGTTACTCGGCCGGATCGGTGAGGTTGCTGGAGAGGTTGCGGGCGGCGGCGAGGAGCTTCACATCGTCGTACTCCACCACACCGATTGCGGCATCACTCGCCTCGCCGGCGACCCCGCCTTACTGGCGCGCTATTTTCAAGTATCGGAAGGGGAACTCAGGACGAAAGCGGTCACCGATCCACGCGCGGCGGTTGCCATTGACGTTGCTTTGCTCCGGGAGATCCCGGCGTTGCCGGGAGAGTGGTTCGTCTCCGGCCTCGTTTGTGACGTGAAGACCGGGGTTGTTGACATCGTCGTACCACCAGCCCGGATTCGGAGGGCCCAGACGACCGGATCAGCGGGGTAGACAAGGCCGACGGGAAACGTGGGGACAGACCGGCCGTTTCCTGCGTGCGATTCGGAAAACCCGGTAAACGGCCGGTCAGTCACCGGGTTTTACCAGTCACCGGGTTTTACCGGGTTTTCTCATTTTGAGCGTCAGGGTGCTTGCCGCCGGTGAGTGCGGCGAAGGAGTGGATGACGTGCTCGTCGTAGGTGATCTGAGACCACCACCAGCCGCCGAAGGCGATCAAGCCGAGGAGGACGGCCACCAGGGCCCAAGTACCGAATCTCCGGGCTTTGGGAGGATGGAGAACGATCCAGGCGCCGACCAGTCCCGTGAGCCCCAGAACGAACTCCATCAGAGGAGGGTCGTCGAACCGGAATCCCTGCGGGGACCTGGTGATGTGCTGGTAAAACGAGTAGGCGGAAAAGCCGAGAATAAGGACGGGCGCTATACCCGACCGGATCGACCGGGGCCATTTCGCCGCGCCCCAACCAAGCACACACAGCAGCGAGCAAAGCAGACAGCTAAACACCGCGCCTTGCAGGACGACGATCTGTTCATGCAATTGTCTGGTTCGTTGGGATTGGAGGTCGCCCTCCAGCAGGATGGCGGCTTCTTGCGCGCGAAAGACCTCCGTGGATGCGGCGGGGTCCTGATCTGAGCAAAGGGGGGCCCGGTAGCTCCGGTCCTGGGGGAGCCACTGCCCGGTGCCGGGTAGCCAGGTGCGATGCTCGCAATAGATCTCTTGGCGGATTCCGCTCTCGGTCGGAGGTTTTTTGCCGAATATGGCCAGATCATCGTCATCGAGCGTGTCCCTGGCCAGCGGTGACACGGCGGAACCCACGAGATAGATCACGGCGAAGAGCAAGACGCTACCTACCGGTTGACGAATGCTCTCGGGGACGCTGGACAACAATGCCGAACCGTTTTCGTGGCCGTTGGTGAGACTGCCGGGAGCGATCAGATCGATCAGAATCAACAGCCAAGGCAGCGCCAGCAGCCCAACGATCAGGGTTTCGAAGGCAAACTTGAAGACGTCCACGGGACCCGTTCCGAAGGGTAGTGAGGTGGGTGGACGTATCGTTTCAGACAGACGGCCGGACTTGCGCTGGCTGGTTCCGGCGTGATCTGATGACGGGCAATGGCCACGCAAGCCGCGGACCGGGCGCAGGTCACGGAACAGCCGACGCATGTTCGCTATTGGGTGATCGTGTTTGCGGTCACGCTGGCGGTGATTACGTACATCGACCGGGTGGCGATGTCGTTTGCGGCGCCATCGGTAATGCGCGATCTGCATCTTTCGGACGTGCAGATGGGCATGGCATTTTCGGCGTTCCTATGGACGTATGCACTGTTCGAGGTTCCGAGCGGCTATCTGGGAGACTGGGTGGGTCCGCGCAAGGTGCTGATGCGGATCGTCGTCTGGTGGTCGACGTTCATCGCGCTCACGAGCGTTACCTGGAACTCCTATTCGCTGTTCACGACGCAGACGCTGTTTGGCGCCGGTGAAGCCGGCTGCTTCCCCAACCTGACCAAAGCGTTTACGATCTGGCTGCCGCGAGCGGAGCGGGTGCGGGCGCAGGGCATTCTGTGGTTGAGCGCGCGTTGGGGCGGCGCGTTCACGCCGCTGCTGGTGTATATCCTGTTGCGGTTCCTGTCGTGGCGTCACACGTTCATGGTGTTGGGAGTGGTGGGGGTCGTATGGGCGATTTTCTTTTACCGGTGGTTCCACGATAATCCGCATGACAACAAGAAGGTCAACGCGGCCGAACTGGAACTGCTGCGCCCGAACCGGGAACTGACCACCGGGCATGCTCACGTGCCCTGGGGGAAACTGGCACGGTCGCGCACGACGTGGCTGCTGTGCGCGCAATACTTCTGTCTCTCCTATGGATGGTATTTCTATGTCACGTGGCTGCCGACTTACCTCCAGAGATCGCGTGGCTTGGCGCTCGGCAAGAGCGCGGTGCTGAGCACGCTACCGCTATTTTTCGGCGGTCTCGGGTCGCTGGTTTGCGGTCTCATTTCGGCTGCGGTCGCGCATAAGCTGGGAAGCGTGGCACGAACGCGCAAATTGATGGCGTATGTGGGGTTCACGGGCGCGAGTTTACTGCTGATCCTTTCGATCCATCTGGCTAACCCGGTGGCGGCGATGCTGGCGATGGGCTGCGCCAGTTTCTGCAATGACCTGGTGATGCCGGGCTCGTGGGGCGCGTGCA
>JASHOO010000023.1 GCA_030041035.1 Bryobacteraceae bacterium
TTGCGCTCGTCGACGGAGCTGCCCATGCCGCAGCGTTCCATGCCGTCCTCCACTTCTTTCACCGATCCGCCCCAGCTCATATTGACGATGCGCACGTGATTGGCTTTGAAGAAATTCATGTAATCCATAGCGGCCACGGCCTCGCGCTCGGCCTGTTCACACGAGGGGCAGGGATTAGGAATCAGCTTGTAGTCGAAAGTGATGCGGGCTACGGCGAGGCGGGCGTAGGGATTGCCATCCATGGCGATACCGGCGACGTGGGTACCGTGGACGTAGTCGGCGACTTCATTGATCTGCTCGATGAAGGGGCCTACCTCGGCAGGCTTGAGTGCAGCCATTTCCTTCTTGATGGCGCTGGCTTCGGGACTATCGATGTTGGCCTGCAAATCGAACAGGCCTTTAACGCGCTGCTCAATCTCGGAGAGATTCCTGGCGCGCTCGGGCGGGAACGGATAGAGCGCGCCGGTGGTTTTGCGCGCGTTGATGTCGTAGGCGATGACGGCGGGTTCACCGTCGGCACCGCGGAGGAGCTGGTCCTCAAAAATGGATGTATCCACGCCGCTATCCCAGACGGCGATATTGACGGGGGTGTAGTTCAGGCCGGGCTGGAGCCGCACGGCGCGCGCGGCCCAGATATCGGGCTTCTCTTTGGCGTTGGCCGAAAGATAGGCGCCAAAGGCTTCGACGAGCGAATCCTTGAGCGGGGTAACTTCGACCATGGTGAGCTTGATGGCAGGCAACTGGTCGGCGAGCACATCGCTCAGCGCACCGGTCTTCTCGACCACGGGATCAAACACGGCTTGCATCTGGCCCATGATCATGCTTTCGCTGAGCAGCTCCATGCCTGCCTTGGCGCCCTTGATGTCGTTCTCGATCACCTGGAAGGGCATGGCGTCGAGGCTTTGGCGGATGAGCTTGTAGACCTGGCGGCGGTATTCGGGCGAGTTGCGGTCCTTATACTGGGCACGGGCTTGGAGCATGGCGCGCAGCACCATGCCGCTGGTGAGTTTCTGCGCGGGCTTATCTTCGAGCGCCTGGACCTCATCGAGGCGGCGCAGGGCGTCCTGATCCTTGCCTTCGAGCACATCGATACGCGCGAGCGTGCCGATGAGCCGGCGCCTGGTGGCAGCTTCCTCGATATCGTAGTTCGCGAGCACGGACTCAATGTCGCGGCGGATTTGCGTGATGAGTTTGCCGAAGGCTTCGTCGGAGCGCAGCAGGTCTTCGACCTTGCCGCTGACGGGATAGCTGAACTGCGGAACGTCAGACGCACGCGTAATTTTTTTCTTGAGCGTTTGCGCCGGGACGAAAGCGGCGCCAGCCAGAATAAGAGAGGTCAGAATGAAGGCACGTTTCATGAAGCAGATCTCCAATATTAAGCCCAAATATTCGTGGTTCGCCTGCGAACGTGCTTTTCTCCACAAAAATGAAATCGCCGGGCCACGAAAACTTCTGGGTATCTTTGAGTGATACTAGCGTGCGGCAAAGCTAAGAGGCAACTGTAACCGAATTAACGAAGGGTATGGCGGCTGGCAGGCACAACGGGCCGGGCGTGCCCGGGCCCCTACAGGTGGCGGGGACGCGTGAATTTTGTTAACACCATCGGAACAAAAAGCCATTGACATAGCGGGGCATTGTCCCTACACTTGCTCAGATCCAGGGTTTCCCGTCTCGAGGTGGCTTGCTTCAGAAATGCCCCAAGGTGTTCCGGAAACATGTTGCCCGCATGATTGCGGACGCTTTCAAAAGCAATTCTCTTTCCTCAATTAGGATTCCGAATTTCCCCGTAGAACGAAAGGAAGCTTATGAGGTCATGGCGAGCAGCAGTTCTCTCGGTGGTTTTGCTGGCGGCCAGGGGCGCGGCCAATGCGCAAGGCGTCGGGGCGTCCGGGGGTATCCAGGGTGCGGTGACAGATCAGACCGGGGCTAGCATCCCGAAGGCGAATATATCAGCGGTTGAGACGGAACGAGGAACGCGGTTCACGAGCGCGACGGACACCTCAGGGGAGTATCGACTATCCGGCCTCGCTCCGGGAACCTATGAGATCACGGTCGAAGCGCCGGGGTTCGGAAACCGGGTGCAAAAGGGCGTGGTGGTTTCGGTGGGCTCGGTAACGACGGTCGACATCAGTCTGGATGTAGCCCATGCGGCGACTACGGTGGAGGTGAGCGGAGCGGCGCTGGTGATCGATCCGATCAGCGGGAAGCAGGCGGACACGATCAATCAGGAGCTGGTGGACGACCTGCCGATTAACCGGCGGGACTACCTGACCTTCACGCTGCTGCTGCCGGGAGTGTCGGACTCGACGCGGATCGCGGACGATCAGGACTTTCGCGTGAAGCAAACGCCGACGAGCGGGCTGTCTTTTTACGGCAGCAACGGCAGAGGCAACGATGTGACGGTGGATGGGGGCGATACCGGGGATGACGCGGGCGGCGTGCGATTGACAGTCAGCCAGGACGCGGTGCGCGAGTTTCAAGTGAATCGCAGCAACTACTCGGCGGACCTGGGCGCGGCGACGGGCGCGTCGGTGAACATCGTGACCAAGTCCGGCACCAACAATGTGCACTGGACCTTATACAGCTACTTCCGGAATGACGCCATGGACGCGCGCGACCCGTTCGCTTTCAGCCAGGCGCTCGAGCCGGGGCAGGCGTTCAATCCGGCTCTTCCCGATAGCGAAGGGCTGCCCATCAAGAATTCGTTGAGCCGGCAGCAATATGGGGGGACCATCGGCTTCCCGGTGAAGAAAGACAAGACTTTCGTTTTTCTGGCGTTTGAAGGGCTGCGGCAGGACGCGCAAAACTCGGTTCCGCTGTTGACGAACACGGATATTTTTCGGCCGCAGAGCATTCCGCAGAATAATCAGGCGGCGATTCTGGGCGCCCTGGCGCAAGCGCCGGGCAACCCGGTGGTGCCGTGCGTGGCCAATCCGAAGGGCGGTTTTGTGAGTGTTCCCGCGGCCACCTGCGCGGGCATATTGGAGAGCGCACTGACCATCAGCCCGGTCACCGGCCTGACGCCGGGACAGACGGCACTGAACAACTATATTGTGAATGCGTTTGAAACGAACGGCGGCGTATTTCCTTACAACACGCGCCAGTATCTGGCATCGGGGCGGCTGGATCACCAGATCAGCGCCACCGATCAATTGTCCTTTGAGTACCGGTATGGGCACGACCTGGAGGAATCGCCGGACGTGGAGTCACTGACAGGCTATTCGGCGGGCAGTTCCGTCCACACGTATGACAGCACGGCATCGGGAAGCTGGTTTCACACCTTCTCGCCGAGTTTTCTGAATGAACTCAGGGGCCAGTGGAGCTATACGGACTTCAACGTGATTCCCAATGAGCCGGCGCAGGTGGGGTTGAGCATTGCGGGCTACGCCAATGGTTTGGGAACGAACATCTTCCTGCCGGATTACGCGATCCTGCGGCGCTACGAAGCCGCCGATAACGTTACCGTGATCCGCGGACATCACGCCATGAAGATGGGCTTCGACGAATTAGTCCGCGGGAATCACAGCGAGTCGCACACGTTTTTCCCGGGGCGGTTTGTTTTTGGCGCGCTGCCGGGAGGGCTGCTGAGTCCGTGCCTGGGAAACCCGGGCGGCTCGCCCACCTCGACGACGAATCCGGGGTGCGGCCTGGGGGGATCGCTGAACCCGGTAGAGCTGGATGCCTTGCAAACGGTGTCGCTGGGGCTACCGCAGGTATTCCAGCAGGGGTTTGGAAACGCGGATTACGGCTCGTTCAACCGCCCGCTGACGGCGGCGTACTGGGAGGATTCGTGGACGATCCTGCCGAACTTCACGCTGAATTACGGCATCCGCTACGAACTGGACCAGCAGTACGAGCCTCTCAACACGCCCACACACAATTTTGCGCCGCGGATTTCGTTCGCCTGGGACCCGTTCAAAGATCACAGAACGGCGATTCGAGCCGGATACGGGATTTTCTATGGGCCGATCGACACGCAGATTCCGCAAGTAGACTACAGTTTGGGGGTATTGAATGCGAACCGGAGTTCAGTGGACAACAGCGGCCCCGGCGGACAAGTGGCGAACGTGACGGCGATATGCGGAATTGCCGGCATTATTCCGGCGCAGGGCCAGAGCCCGTGCACGCGGCCGATTTCGATTTACGTGGATCCGATCACGGCGACGGGGCTGCCGCTGGCCAATTCGGCGACGGTGTTCCAGACCTTGATTGCCGAGGGGCTGATCGAATGCACCAAGCCGGTGCCAGGGAATACGGCCTGCGTTACGCCAGCGGCGCTGGCCGCGCTGGGTTTCCGCATCGCCAATTCCGGTCCGCTGTCGCCGCTGCAAGTATTGTTTACGAGCCAGCCGGGCTACCAGAGCCCGCAGGCGCAACAGGCGAGTTTTGGGATTGACCGCGAAATTACCCACGGTTTGGTGATTTCCGGGAGCTACGTCTATGTGCACACGATTCACCTTCCGGTGGCGATTGACACGAACCTGCTGCCGGCTCCGTACACCACGGTGACGCTGGCCAACGGGACCACGACGTCGTACCGGAACTGGAACACGAACCCCGAGCTCGGTCCGACGCCGAGTGTGGGATCGCCGGCATGCGCCGGGGACCTGCTGGGAGCCAAAGCGGGGTGTTTCGTCAATCCGCTGATCATTCAGAATAATCAGTACAGCTCCATTGCGTCGGCTTTGTATCAAGGGGGAATCTTCGAGCTCAAAAAAAGCCTGAGCCAGCACTTCTCGCTATTGGGCAGCTACACGTTCAGCAAAGGATTTGACGACGCGACCGATTACAATACGGACTATGCGCCGCAGGATCCCACGAACCTGGCGGCGGACCGGGCGCTCTCGAGCTTCGATGAACGGCACA
>JASHOO010000277.1 GCA_030041035.1 Bryobacteraceae bacterium
TGCAGCGCGTGGCTTTCGATCCATTCGCCGCAGTAAAACAGGCGGCGCAGCAATCGAACCGATGGATCGATGACCACGCCGAGCGCTCGCTCGATCGCGTGCACTGCGCTCATTTGGTAAGCGATTGGGCAGATGCCGCAGATGCGCGCCGTGATGTCGGGTGCTTCGGAGAACTGCCGCCCCCGAAGAAATGCCTCAAACAGCCGCGGCGGTTCGAAGATCTTCAACTTGACGTCGGTGACTTTGTCACCTTTCAGCTTGACAAAGAGAGCGCCTTCGCCTTCCACCCGCGCCAGGCAATCGACCTTAATGGTTCGGCTTTTGTGCGTCGTGTCGCTCATGTGCGCTTGCATTCCTCGCTGGCCTTGCGGAACTGCCATGCCCAGGCGTTAAAGGCGCGAAAAGCCCGTGCGATCTGCTGGTCATCCTGGCCCAGAATGCGAAATTGGTTTGTGAGCGCCGGTGTGTTGGGCGTTTCCATGGGCCCGTAGCAACCATAACAGCCGCGTTGGAAGCTGGGACAAATCGCGCCGCAGCCAGCCTGTGTCACCGGCCCCATGCACGCAACACCTTTGGCCACGGCAAGACAAACAGTACCGCGCCGTTTACACTCGATGCAGACGCTGTAAGTGGGAACCGTGGGCTTTCGGCCGGCTAAGGTAGCGCTGATGAGTTCCACCAACTGATATTTGTTGATGGGACAGCCCCTCAGTTCGAAATCGACCGGCACATGCTCGGCGATCGGCGTAGACAGTTTGAGCGTGCTGATGAATTGCGGCGTGGCATAAACCACGCGGACAAATTCGTCAACGTCCTGGGAATTTCGCAGCGCCTGGATGCCTCCCGCGGTGGCGCAGGCCCCGATCGTGACCAGCACCCGGCATTGACGCCGGACTTTTTGGATTCGTTCAGCGTCCTGGTGGGTGGTGATGGAGCCCTCGACCAGGCCTATGTCGTAAGGGCCTTTGGACATGGTTCGGCTGGCCTCGGGAAAACACGCGATCTCCATTGCATTCGCCACGCTGAGCAGCTCATCCTCGGCATCCAGCAGGCTCAATTGGCAGCCATCGCAAGATGCGAACTTGAACACGGCAATCCTCGGCTTTGGAGCGTGATTAGAGCTCATGCTTTCCCAGCAATCCTCGCAGCTTCTGATAACAGAAAACCGGACCGTCTTTGCAAATAAAGTACGGCCCGTACTGGCAATGGCCGCAGAACCCCACGGCGCATTTCATGTTGCGCTCCATGGATAGGTATATATCGTTGGCCAAGACACCGCGGTTTTCCTCGAGTTCGGTAATCACGTAACGCATCATGATCTCCGGCCCACAGATGAAGGCCACCGTTTTATCCGGATGCATTCGCAGGTGCCGGAAGAGCGTCGTCACCACGCCGACGCGCCCTCGCCAGTTCACGCCGCCGTAATCGACGGTAGTCAGCACTTGCGTGTCTGGGGATCGTCCCCATGCCGCCAGTTCTTTCTTGTAGAGCAGGTCACCCGGGCTGCGCGCACCATAGAGAACAATCAAACGGACATAGTCATCGCGATGCCGCAGAATGTGGTAAATCGCCGGCCGCAGCGGAGCCAGACCGATGCCGCCCGCAATGATCAGTACGTCCTTCCCGCGAACGGCTTCAAGTGGCCAAGCCGCGCCGAACGGCCCTCTCACTCCCAGCCAATCGCCTGTCACACGGCTCACCAGCGCCTGAGTCGCTGGACCGACGGACCGAACAGTGTAGGTCAGCCGTCCCGCCTGTTCCGGATCGCCGCTAATGGAAATGGGCAGTTCGCCCACGCCAAACACATAAAGCATGCTGAACTGGCCGGGCGCAAAACCGGCCGCCGGGACGCCGTTCGCTGGTTCGACCGAGAGGGTGAAGGTGTCATGCGTCTCCCGCGATACCGACGCGACAAAATAAGGTTCCGGGCGCATCGGGTCTGATGCCGCGTGGGAAATCCCGGGTTGCTCAAGCGTTGGGGGCATAGACGTCCAATAGCTGAAGCCGCGTGGCTTGCAGACGCTGCGTGACGATGTGAGCAAACCGCTTCAATAGCTCGTAGCCCAGATCGTGATTCTCATCGCACTTCATACGCAGACACTTGCCGTCCAGGGCGATGGCTCGCGTGGGTTCGACGATCCTCGCGTCGAAGCGCCAGAGGTAGGGCGGAATCAACCACGACCAGCCCAGAATGTCGCCCTCTTCCAGCGTCTCAATCACGATCGGGGGCCGCTGCGGCGCGCGAGTTTCCAGAGCGATCCGGCCCTGCCGTATCAGGTAGAAATGACTGGCTCCTTCTCCTTGCCGGATCACGTAAGCGCCCGGATCGAAACGCACGTTCGAGGCACACCCGACCAACAGCTTCAGATAAGCCGGGTCGAGCCCTTCGAAGAATGGGTGCTTCGCGAGTATCGGCTCAAGCGAGTTCATGGATGTTGTCCCCCTTTGAAATTGGCGCGGCATTCACCCCGCCTCCTCGGATGGCGTGGACCTCTTCCGTGATCTCAATACCAACCGGGCACCAGGTGATGCAGCGTCCGCAGCCCACGCAACCGGAAGTGCCGAACTGATCGATCCAGGAAGCCAACTTGTGGGTCATCCACTGGCGAAAACGCGATTTGGACGAAGTTCGCACGCTGCCACCATGAATGTAAGAAAAAGACTGGGTGAAACAGGAGTCCCAGCGGCGCCAGCGTCCGGCGTGCTCGCCCGTGACTTCACTCACGTCCTCCATCGTGGTGCAGAAGCACGTGGGACACACCATGGTGCAGTTGGCGCAACTCAGGCATCGGGTCGCAACGTTGTCCCATTCGGGATGGTCGAAGTTCTCATAGAGAAGATCGCGGATGCCGGCGGTGTCCATTTGGCGCGTCTGTACACTTGCATGCCGTATGGATTCCTCGGCTTGCTGGCACAAAACGGGCGTCGCGGGTACGGCGTGCAGCTCTTTGAGGACTTCAGCTCCTGCCTTCGTGCCGGCCTCCGCAACGAAAAGATGGTGGTCGCTATCGATGATCTCAGTCAACGCGACGTCAAAGCCTTCGCGTGCCCGTGGGCCCGTTCCCATCGATGCACAGAAGCAGCTCGGCCCCGCCTGCGTGCACTGGACGGCAACTATGAAAACTTGACCGCGCCGGCCGTCATAGTGAGGGTCGGTGAATCGGCCGCCTTGAAATACCCGGTCCTGCACCGCGATGGCAGCCAGTTCGCACGGACGCACCCCGAGGAACGCAAAATGGGGAAAAACGCTGTGGTTGTGGAGAATCTTTAAACTGGCCCCGTCGCGCCGCAGTTCGACGAGTTGCAATTCGGGTGGATGAAGGAACTTCTTCCAACTCTGCGGCCCTACCGAGTAGCCGAACAGTGCTCCATCGTTGCGCTTCTTGACCCTGTAATGTCCCGGAGCTTGTTCGTCCGTCCAGCCGGCCGGCAAGTCTTCCAGCTTGTTTATGATTTCGCAGGCAATGGCTCCATCGCGCAAAGTGGGACCGGCCACCTGATAACCGCGCCGCTGAAGCAACGCTATAAGTTGAGCAATCCCCTCGACTTCGATGACCGACCGATTGCTTGCAACGGTGGGGCCCATCTGCGGATGCGTTCTCTTTGATGTTGCCGAATGAACGCGGCTCCTTTAAGTTTGTGCCTGCCCGTGCTATCGCAAGCGCCGTACCCAAGACACGCATGCCAATCAAAACGCATGCTATCAACGCCTTAACCCCGCCTGGATCCTGGGGGAGCGCGCACGGCTGCGTGGCCTCAAAACCCAGTTGGGTTAAAGTACTCATTGCGGCGTAGATCAAATCAACTATTTCCTAGTGCGACCGCTGCTACCTGCCGCCGTGGTTTGAAGGGCTTCCTCGGTTCGCACCAGAATGTCTCGCCCGATGCCGATGGCCGTGATCAAAACGCACAAACTCACCCCAACGCCCAACGCGACATTGGCTACCGTCAACCAGAAGGTCGCCGAATCCGGCATCTGGCCCTCCATATCCTGTTGGTCGGACTAAGCGTGCTCGGTTTGCTGCGAAGTTCCTCATCAGTTGAGGTTCAATAGGGCGGACTGCCATCCTGGCGCTGGGGATTGAGATGCGAACCGCCGGCTTGCTCGGTCGTGGGGTCTCGTGCAACCGCGGCCACTGTGGAGCAGGTCGAGGCAGTGTCGGGCAGGCCATCAAAGGAAAGATCCTCACCCATACACGGATCTCCTCCGACACTTCTGATGCAGTAATAGCTTCGGGGTGCCAGGCAGTCAATGCGGTTAAGCCTGAATCACCCCTTGATCGTGATCAGCGGCTCCAGGCGTGCCACCTTCCGCGAGAGCTCTGCACGATCCGCCGCATCGACTACCGCGCTCACGTCCTTGTAGGCTCCCGGCGCTTCCTCCGCGACGCCGCGGTACGACGGACTGCGCACCAGAATCCCGCGCTTGGCCAGATCGTCCACCACCTGGCGGCCTTGCCAGTTTTTCAACGCCTGATGCCGGCTCATCTGGCGTCCGGCGCCATGGCACGAAGAGCTGAACGAGTGCTTCTCGCTTTCCTTGGTGCCAATCAAAATGTACGACGCTGTTCCCATGGTGCCACCGATCAGCACCGGTTGGCCGGTCGCCCGCAGCGCGTCCGGCAGGTCAGGATGGCCCGGCCCAAATGCCCGCGTAGCGCCTTTGCGGTGCACGTACAAGCGCATGGAGCGTCCGTTGACCGGATGCTCTTCCACCTTGCAGGTGTTGTGCGAAACGTCGTAGATGAGCGTCAACTCGGCTCCGGGAAAGACCTCCTGCATGGCCTGACGCAGCAAGTGCGTAAGTATCTGCCGGTTGGCCAATGCGCAGTTGATCGCTGCCCGCATGGCTCCCAGGTATCGCTCGCCGATTTCCGAGTGGATCGGTGCGCAGGCCAGTTCGCGATCGGGCAGATCGATATCCGAGTCTGCGGCGGCAACTACCATCTCTTTGAGAAACTCCGTGCCGATTTGATGTCCCAGCCCCCGCGACCCGCAGTGAATGCTGATCACCACCTCGCCTTCCTGGATGCCGAGTGCGGAAGCTGCTTCCACGTCGAATACCTTCGCGACGCTCTGTACTTCCAGGTAGTGGTTGCCCGAGCCGAGCGTGCCCATCTCATCGCGCTGGCGGTTCTTGGCATGATCGGAAACCGCCATGGGCTTGGCGCCCTTCATGCAGCCTCGCTCCTCGATCCGCTCCAGGTCCTGCTTCACTCCGTAACCGCGCTCCACCGCCCATTGCGCCCCGCCGCACAACATGGCGTCCACGTCGAAACGATCTAGGCGCAAACGGCCCCTACTGCCGACGCCGGCCGGAATCCTGCGAAACAGCACGTCCGCCAACCTGGCTTTCACGCTCTGGACATCTTCCACCCTCAGACCAGTCCGCAGCGAGCGAACACCGCAGGAAATGTCGAATCCCACACCGCCGGCCGAGACGACACCGCCACGGTCGGGGTCGAACGCCGCCACGCCGCCGATCGGGAAGCCATAACCCCAATGAGCATCCGGCATGGCGTAAGCAGCCTTCACGATGCCGGGCAGGCAGGCAACGTTAATGAGCTGCTCGAAAACCTTCTGGTCCATTTGTCGAATCAGCTCTTCGGTGCCAAAGATGACTCCGGGAACTCGCATCCCGTCGAAGGCTTCCACGCGCCACTCGGTCTCCGATAGTTGGGTGAATTTTTGCAAGTCCATATTGCCTCCTGCCAGTCGAGCGTCAAACGTCCACCACGCACTGCGCGATCCACGCGCCAGTCGGGTTCTGCCTCACCACGAGCTCCGTGTAGCAAGCGCCCTTCGGCTCCACTGCCGGCTCGTGCCGCGCCACATCCACCTTCTCCCCCCAAGCTTTCGCAGTTAAGTCGCGGCCGCTCAGGTGCACTTCAAACCGCGCAAACAGCATTTTTCGTGTAGCCATTTCGTAAATCAGAGCATTGAGCCAGTCCACCAGCAGCAGTTCGTCGTCGGGAGCGCTGCACGTGATTGTGACCTCTTCCAATGGTGCAATCCTTTGCTGATCGGTCACCACCGCCGTCAGTGCCATCGCGGCCTGTTCAAACGCTTCCTGCTTTGAATCTCCAACGCCACGAATACCGACGTCAGCCTCATGCGGGAAATGGGCCCAATGGTTCATGTATGGGCGGGGTCAGATCACTCCCGCAGCATCAGAAGTACGCCGGCCGCGCCGTCGGGCGCTCAACCTTATATCGCGATTGGAGAAATGCCACCGTATCGACCAACTGCTGCACCGTCATCTTGCCGTTATAATCCGGCATACGCGACTTGCCGTTAACCGTGATCGTTTCCTTGGGATAGGGTGCGAGTGCGTACGACGGGTTGATGATCGAAGTCACGAGGTACCCGTCGGTCGGTTCACTTGGGACCACGCCTCCCAGAACAACTGGCACCGGAGGCTGAACCGTGGGCTTGGGGAAGTCCATGCCGGAGACTTCGTGGCACTGGTTGCACCCAAGCTGAACGAAGGCTACTTTCCCCCGCTCAGCATCTCCGTCGCCCGGCAGGCGAAAACCAGCTGACGAGTGCCGGCCGCTTTCGCACGCTACCGTTCCGCCGAGCAGAATGACAATCGGCAACAATTTAACTACACGTAACATACTTCACCTCCCTCGGTCCGGGGTCCATCAACCGGACCGCTATCCAAATGCCAAACGCACCCGCGCATTGCCATCACCCGTCGAGGCCGCCCAGACGCCGGGGATCTGAGTCCGGCATTCCGGGCACACGCCTCCTTCGCCGATTCGGTTCTCGATAACCCGGAAACCACACCGGCGGATAACCGTTGCGCTACATCCGGGGCAGCGCGTGTCCTCCCACACGCCGACTCCACCTGGGAGGTTGCCTGCGTACACGAATTTCAGCCCCGCGGCACGCCCGATCTCCGCCGCGTGCAACAGGGAGGCTGCGGTCGTGTTCTCACGCCACTTCATTCTGTAGTCCTGATGGAATGCGATCACGTGCCATGGGATTTCGGCGGAAACTCCAGCGAAAAACGTCGCGATTGAGCTGAGCTCCGCGTCCGAGTCATTAAAGCCTGGCACGATGACTGTCACCACTTCGAGCCAAAAGCCCATTTGGTGAATCAGTTGGATCGATTCGAGGATCGGCCCCAAGCGTCCGCCCAGTTCCCTGTAGCGGCGGTCATTGAAGCTCTTCAAGTCGACCTTGTAAAGGTCCAACCACGGGCGAAGATAGCGCAGAACCTCCGGCGTAGCGTTCCCGTTGGAGACGAAACCAGTGATGAGGCCCGCCTCATGCGCCTGGCGAAAAATTGCTGCCGCCCACTCGGCGGTGATCAACGGTTCGTTATAGGTGCTGACCACCACATCAGCGCCTTCAGACAACGCAGCGGCGACGATCTGCCCCGGCCGAATTTGCGTGAAGTTGGTCATGGAGCGTGCATCGCGAAGAGCTTGCGAGGTAATCCAGTTTTGGCAATAGCGGCAATGCAGATCGCATCCCAACATTCCGAAGCTCAAGGCTTGGCGGCCTGGCCGAACGTGATAGAAGGGCTTCTTCTCGATGGGGTCGCACTGCAGGCTGTTTAGGTAGCCGTAGGGAACATACAACTTACCGCCACGGTTGAATCGGACCTTGCAGACCCCGGCGAAACCAGCGCGGATCGGGCAACGGTGCCCGCACGCCAGGCAGCGCAAACGATGGCCGTCGATGATTTCGTAAAGCTCCGATTCCCGAGTGTGCTCGGCGAGCTCGTGGGCAACCGTTTGCATCGAGGTGCCCCCTGCGATTAGTGTAGCTCCAAAACTCGTCCAAGGGGATTGCATTTCGGATACACGTGACCTATATTTGCTTCGGACCGCTGTTAGCGGCGGTTCAGGGAGGCAAATATCATGATCGGGATGAGTTTCCTGTCCTTCTTGATTCTCCTGGGAATCGGCGTGATCGTGGCTGCGGTATACCATTTCGTCCTTCACTACCGTTTCCTGGATGGATATGACTCGTTCTTTGCCAAAGTCGCCTTGGGGTGGCTCGGCGCCTGGCTGGGCTCGCCCGTGTTCGGCTACTGGTGGTACCAGTTCGAGAGCGTGTACATTGTGCCGGCGATCCTCGGTTCGATCACCGCCGTGCTCCTGAACATAGTCGCCTGGAAGGCGTTGACCAAGGTGTTCGCGCCCACGCCTGCGGCAGATAAATCGGCACCACAGTTCAAAGCAGCCGCCTGAACGGCTGAAACATACTGATTCTGCGAGCCACGTCGGAGTGGAAATTCCGCGCGACGCTGAAGAGAAGGAGTTTCTGCCCTTAGCTGTGGGCCGTCAAGACTCGGCGATGCATCACAAAGAGAATTCCCGCCGCGACAGGTGGTAGACTGCCCAACACGGTCGTGAGCACCCGGCTAACCACCGATAAATGAGGCGGCGACCAGATCGCATAGGCCACTCCTGCAACTAATCCGACGGCCATAAGCAGAAGCCCGCCGGGCGCCTCCCAACGCCACGCTACCAGCGATAGGACGACAAAAAGCAGGCCCAAGCCTAGCCAGAGCAGGCCCACAGACACCGGCGTTTGCCACGCCGCCGATTCCGCCACGAAAAAGAACGTCCAGAATCCGGCCCACGACAGCGCCAACGTGCGGGCCACCAGTGCCACCGGAACTTTCATACGAGCCTCCGCCTAAAGTATGCGCCCGATGATCACGTGTGACAAGCCGCTGGGAACTGGAATGCGGCGCGTTCGGCAAGCTTCGTGCAACTCCGATCTGGAATCGCAGCAACGTTCAGTGGATTAGTAGTTTCGTAGTATCGGGTCGCTGCGCCGGGGGGTACGCCATGCCGGTCTTGTTGACAAAATTCGATCTTCTCGAGAAACACGGGCTGGAGGCACTTTGTGCCAACGAGCCCGCTCGTTTTCACTATCACGCCGAGGGGGGAGCATACCTCGATCTCAGAGGACTGGCGCTTGAGGCACTTGCCGAAATCGACCAGCAAAAAATTGCCACACTTGCCCGCATTGTCCGCGCTCTTGCATTCGCGGCCGTGGATGGCGCCAAGTCGGGCCACCCCGGCGGCTCATCGTCTAAAACCGAACAGGTCTTAACGCTGCTGTTGAGCGGCGTGCTGGCCTTCGACGCGCGAGACCCGAAGCATCCTGGCCGGGACCGCATCGTCTGGTCCGCAGGGCACTGCACTCCGTTATTTCATGCCACGGTCGCTCTGGTTTATGAAGCGCTCCGAAAACAAGGCGTGCATCTCGGAAGCGAGGCCGTGCGTTGCACGGTTTATCCCGAGCAGCTTGCGCGCTTCCGCCGGTTTGGCGGGCCCAGCGGGCACGTGGAATCGCAATACGCATTGGCCGATACATCCACTGGATCATCGGGCCACGGCTTCTCAGCGGCGCTGGGCCTGGCCGCTCTGCACCGTTCCTGCGGATTAGGGACCAGAGTGTTCGTCATCGCGGGCGATGCCGAGACCGAAGAGGGCATGAGCTACGAGGCGCGCAACGTCGCTTCCAACCTCGGTATCCGAAACCTGATTGTGACGCTCGACTACAATCGATTCGGCATTGACGGCCCGATCAGCGATGTCCTCCCGCCTCCCTACCTGAGCCACTGGTCTGCCCACGGCTGGAACATCATCGAGGTAGACGGTCACAACGTGCTCGAGCTTGCCTATGCTTATCGCCTGGCGGACCAGGGGTTCGGCAGCGCCAGACCCACCGTCGTCGTCTGCCACACGACCAAGGGCATACACTACGGCAAACTCGAAGGCACCGCGGATTCGCACGGCACGCCGCTGGCTCATACGGAGTACGTCGCCGCCATGCAGGGGCTCGGTTTCGACATTCCCGGCCGGGAAGGCGATGTCGCCGCTGACATTCGCACAGTTACTGAGCGACTGGGCGCACAGGAAATTGGTTATCTGGTGGAGCGCCTGGACGCCGCCGCGGAGAAGATCGCGCCTGAAGGGGAACTCGTGGCGCAGATGGAGATCGCCTTGGGTGACCGGCCCATGGCGGACTACTCGGCCCTGCAAAGGCCCGACGTGCTGCCGGCCGAACTCGTCTTTCGCGAAGGCGAGCCGGTTCCCACGCGCAAGGCCACCGAAGCCTGGTTTGCCTGGGCCATGAAACGTACAGCGTTCTTCTACATCGGTGCCGGCGACCTGATGAAATCCATCCTCACCGGAAAAGCCGAGAGCGTCTACGGCGTGATTACGCCTGATAATCCTCTCGGGCGTGGGTTCCGGTTCGGTATCGCCGAGCAGAACATGGCGATGATGTCGACAGCCATAGCCCAGGACACACTTCCCGGCGGTTTCCGGCCCATGAGCGCGTTCGCCACGTACGGCGTCTTCACGCCCATGATGGCGAATGCGGTTCGCATGACATTAATTAATTCCGCGGTCAACCCACAGGCGGCGAGCTTCTTCATTATGCTGGCCGCGCACGACGGGCCGGAGACCGGCGAGGACGGCCCGACCCATCAAGGTTTGTTTTGGATGTCGCTGTTCAGCGCCTACCCGGGCATCAAGGTTTTCAAACCGCTGGATGCCAACGAAGCCGTCGAGATGCTGTTCTATGCAGCGCATCGCGGTGAGCCCGTGCTGTTTTCCGCGGTGCGGCCGGCCACTCCGGTTTTCCGGCGTGGAAACGGGGTTCCGCCGGCCATCGAAGCCATCAACGGCGCATACGTATTCAAACCGTTCCGGGGCACCCGAAAAAAGAAAATCGTGCTCGCCATCAGCGGCGGCCAGGTGATGGCCAATGTGCTCGAGGCTCTTCCCGAGATCGAGGAGTTGGCGGACGTCAAGATTGTCGCCGTGACCTCGCCGCAGCGCTACGAAGAATTGCGGCAGCACGATCCGAAGAAAGCCAATGAAATCTTGGCGGACGATGAGCGCGAGTACGTGGTCACGTTGCATAACGGATGGCACGGATTCCTTTACCCGTTTCTGCTTCCCGCCGACTATCCGAGCCGCGTATTCGGCATCGACGATTTCTCCAGGTCTGGCAAGCCCGACGAAATCTACCGGGATGCCGGCTTCGATCCGGCGGGATTGCGGGAGAGAATCCTCGAATATCTGAGGTAGTTGAGAGTTTTCGCGGAGCCAGCCTGGGTGAAACCACCCAGTTTTGGGGTTCTCATTCAGCCAACCTGCGTCTGCAATCGACCTCCGTTTTGGGTGATTCGCTTGCGGCAACATGCCATCGAGGTGAATCTAATGGTTCTCACCGCTGATAAGAAAGCAGATCTGGCGGGACCCGGTATCGGCAGCTACGAGGAAATTGAGAAGATCCTCCCGGCCGGCTACAGCTCTCTACTGGACATCAGGGAAACGCAAAAGGCCATTTTTGCCGCAAAACAGTACATCGAGGAAAATCTCTGCCGGGAACTGCATCTCATGATGGTTACAGTTCCTCTGATTGTGGACGTCGAGAGCGGCGTGAACGACCTCCTCGACCGCGACGGCTCGCGTACTCCCATTCAGTTCCACATCTCCAACGATCGAGAGAAGCATCCAATCGATGCGCAGGTGGTGCAAGCGGCCACCAAATGGAAGCGCGTAGCGTTGCAGCGATTTGGCATGCGACCGGGCGAGGGCCTGTGTACCGATATGAGGGCCGTGCGGAAGGATTACTTTCTGGACCATGACCACAGCGCATACGTGGACCAGTGGGATTGGGAAAAGGTGATTACTCCTGCCGAACGGAACCTCGATTTCCTAAAAGACACGGTCAGTAGGATCTGGAAGGTGCTGGTGGGAGCGGAGCGACACGTTCAGGAGCTTTTCCCGCAACTGAAAACAGACCGGTTCCCCTGCCTGCCCGAGAGGCTGACGTTTCTGCATGCCGAGGAGATCCTCGAAATGTACCCTGATCTTCCCCGCAAGCAACGGGAGACACAGGTGTTGCAGAAGTACCCGGCTGTTTTCATCATCGGGATCGGGTGGACCTTGGCCGACGGGTACCCGCACGAGATGCGGGCTGCCGACTATGACGATTGGGTCACGGAAACGCGATCTCCAGATGGCAAACCAACGCACGGTTTGAACGGCGATATTTTGGTCTGGAATCCCGTCACGCGGCGCCGGCATGAACTCAGCTCGATGGGGATCCGGGTGAACACGAAAACACTGCGCCGACAACTGGAACTCACCCGACAGCTAGATTTCCTCCAGTTTCCGTATCATCAGTCGATCATTCGGAACGAGTTGCCACTCAGCATTGGCGGGGGCATTGGCCAGTCCCGAACCTTGATGCTGCTTCTAAGAAAAGCGCACCTCGGCGAGGTGAGCGTCAGCGTGTGGCCGAAGATCCTGAAAGACATGTGTGCACAGAAGAATATTCACGTGTTGGAGTAGGGAGGCAGTATGCAGTATCTGGTGGTTGTGACAATGCTGTTGGCAAGAGTGGGATCCAGCGGCCCGGTTACCGGACAGTACCTCGAAGACAGGTCGAACCGCGTGTACGGCTGTCCCTGTGAGTGGTCGAGCGAATACGTGAGTTACGGGCGGGAAGCGGTGTTGGCGTGGAAGATTGCATCCGGCGAATATGAAGATGAAAACCTGGCCGGATTGCGGCTGGCCGCCGTTCTGGCAGGAGAAATGACACTGAGCGTCTCCACCTCCCCACGGCGTTCGACACTGTTTGTGGATGCGAATGCACCCCTCGCGCAACGCCGCGCTGGAGTGGCTTGGCTGCGTTCGCAGTACAACGAGATCCTGGGCCACGTGGTCGGCGTCCACGAAGCTCCCATCGAGTTCAAGCTCGATACGGACTCCGCCTCGCTGCGGGTTGGAGACGTTCTCGAGGTCCGGATGCGCCGCGCCAATCTCCTCGAAGACACGCCCTCGTGGGCTTCCCTGCTGTATGACCCATTCATCGAGCTCCGTTCAGCAACCCTCGGGACAACCCTCAACAATGAATACAACGGTGAGCCCGATCTGTTGATGCGTTGGACCCGTCACGATGCGGCAATTACCGGATATTACGGCACATTTTCGATAAGATAAGCGATCTGCCGCCGGACCGCCCCTGCTCCTTCTACATGGCGCAGCTCACAAGCGTCAAAGACGTACAGGCCCACCTTCGTCACACCTCAGCGAAGACCACGCTTGAGCACTACATCAAGTCTGTGCCGGCGAGTGTTCGCATCGCCGTGGAATCGCTCGATCTTCTGCTAAAATCCAACAAGGGAACAACAGGCCCAAGCAATTGAACCTAATTGAACCCTAGTTCTTTTGCGGACGAGCCGCATGTAGAACAAAACAAACGAGCGCTGGCGTAGCTCAGTTGGTAGAGCATCTGATTTGTAATCAGAGGGTCGGGGGTTCAA
>JASHOO010000278.1 GCA_030041035.1 Bryobacteraceae bacterium
GTAGAAAATGGGCCCGCCGAAAGCCACGCCTTTGACCGAGTCGCCATCGCAGCGCGCCGTGCAGTGGCGGCCGGTGAGCACGAATTCGAATGCGCCGGTTCCGGGCGCGCCGAATAGCGCTACCGAATAATTGCCCAAACCGCCGTCGTCTTCCTTCATGTGGTACTGCACTTTTTCGTAAAACTCCGGATTGTGCAACCCCCGGAATATTTCTTCAATCATGGCCTGCTGATCTACCGTGAAGAACTCCGCGATCTTCATGGGGGTAATGCGCCAGTTGGCATCAACCTTGGAACGAAGCGGGTCGTCGAACACGAAGACGACCTTTGCTCTTTGCTCGGGGCTGAGACTGTTGTAAAGCGACGTGACCACGGTTTCCGAAGAACCCGTGAAACCGGTGGCAGCACGTGCTGCAACCATGCCCGCGGCGCCCAATGCCGCGCTTTTGAGAAACGTCCTGCGGGGGAAATCTTCGCAATCCGGGCAGCCCATAGTGTTCTCCAATGAGGTTAAATATCTCACTTTCCGTACGAGGGAGCAAGATCTGATCCACGTCCGACTGCACGAATTCACGCCGCTGCGGGCGGGGCAAGGTACAATGATCGCGATGAAACTAAAGATTCTGGGTGTTTGTATTGTCTGTCTGGTAGCGGTGATCACGGGTGCGTGGCAGGTCGCCGGTAAGAAGGCATCGGAGCTGCCCGCGCCGTTTTCCACGCCCTCCTCCAACAACCGACCGCACGTCATCAGCCAGCCGGAATCGGCGAAAGTTGTCGTGCCCGCCGGATTTGACGTGGATGTTTGGGCTGCGGACTTCTCCACGCCTCGCTTTATTCTTCAGGGTACGCACGGGGAGATCCTGCTTTCGGACAGTGGTACGACCGACGGTACCGGCAAAGTTTACGCATTCCCGAATGGCGATCCTAAAGAGCGCAAGGAAGTCATTGCGGGATTGACCAGGCCCTACGGGCTTGCTCTCTGGCATGAGTATCTCTATGTGGGCGAGCCGACATCCATCAAGCGGTTCAAGTATGATCCGAAAACCTTCGCCGCCACCGAGGGACGGGAGATTTTTTCGCTCAAAGGAGACGAGCAGGGACACTGGACGCGCAGCCTCTTGTTCGATCGTGAGGGGAAGAAACTCTACGTCGGTGTTGGCTCGGCCGGGAATATCGAAGTGGGCAACGAGGGACGCGCGGCTGTGAATCGAATGAATCCGGACGGCTCCGATCACGAGATCTTCGTCGGCGGCACGCGCAATCCAATCGGTCTGCACTGGTATCCGGGGACCGAAACTTTGTGGGCCGTCGTGCAGGAACGCGATGCGCTAGGCGATGACCTCGTACCAGACTACTTCACGCACCTCCAGGCGCACGGCTTTTACGGGTACCCGTGGGCCTACTCGGGCCAGATCAAAGAACCGAGGCTCAGCGATCATCAGGACATGATCGCAAAGTCCATCACGCCGGACCTGCTTCTCGGGGCGCATGTGGCCGGGCTAGACTTTGTTTTCTACACCGGGAAGCAGTTTCCCGCCAAATATCGCGGCGGCGCCTTCGTGGCGTTCCACGGATCCTGGAATCGTTCCAAGCGCGTTGGTTATGAGGTCGCGTTCGTTCCCTTCAAAAACGCAAAGCCCACCGATGCACCGGAGGATTTTCTCACCGGATTCATGCTCTCTCCGGATTCGCCCGATGTGTGGGGCCGGCCCGTCGCCGTGTTCCAGATGACAGACGGCAGTCTGCTGGTCTCGGATGACGGCGGCAAAAAGATCTGGAGAGTGTCATACAAAGGCTGACGCTTTCGCCGGCGATAAAACGGATCATTCTGCTGCTGCTGTTCGCGGATGCGCTAGCGGCACAGCCGTTCTCTCACAAGCTGCATTTGCAGTTCGGGCGTCAGTGCGTGGAATGCCATGTAAACGTCGCGGCCAGCAGGTCTCCGAGCGACAATCTTCTACCTCCCGCTGCGGCCTGCAAATCTTGCCACGCAACCGTGAACATTCGACTACCGCGCGTCACTCCTTTAACCCACTTCAGCCATGCTCAGCATCTGAAACTCGGGAACATCGCGCCGGTACTCGGCGCCGCGATCAATAAAAAGAACTACCTGGGGGATGCCCATGACATTCAATCTCAACTGAACGGAACAAATCCCTGTCTGGCATGCCATCGGGGAATCGATACGTCAGACCATCCAGCGGCCGCCGATATGCCTCAAATGGCGGATTGTCTGGTATGCCACAGTCAGATCGATCCGCCGTTCAGTTGCGCGAAATGTCACGATCCAAAATGGCCGGATCTTCAGCCCGCCAATCATCATGCGCCAGATTTCCACGATGCCCACTCCACCAAGGCGATCGCGAAGGAGGGCTGTGCAGTCTGTCATGGCCGAACCTTCACTTGCATGGGTTGTCATTTGGGATAGTAGATTCACCATCCCGGAGATACCGCGCATCTATAAAACCAGACCTTGCTCGTGCGGGTTGAGTTCGCGCTTCAAGCCTCACCCGCCCTCTTTACAACCAGCACGCCCGGGCGCTTCGGACCGCTCTCCGAAGCCAAATCTGACGACGTTTTTGGCGATCTCCTGCCGCTCGTGATTTCTTTGGCCGCCTTGGGATGATCCGCTCAGAGCACGCTCAGGAAGTTGAACAGGTCCAGCTCGTCCTGTGGACTCAGAACAAGTCCGAACCGATTCTCGTAGAAATGCACGACATCCAGGAGGGTTTGAGCGGAGCCGTTATGGAAGTATGGGGCGCGGGCCGAGAGGCCGCGGAGGATCGGTCCCTTGATCTTGCCGACATGCGCGAACTGGCCGTCGATCAAGGCCTGGCCGAGATCGCTAGTGGTCTTGCAGTTGTCGCTGGGCTGACCGTTGATGAGTTGGCACACCGTAATCTGTGGCAGGTAGCTGATATCGAGCTGTCCCATATTGACGGACGGATTGGTAGCGCTCGGATCCCCGGTCCCGATGTTCAGCGGCGTGGGAAAGGAATGGTTGCCCACGTTGGGAGTGTCGTGGCAGGTGCCGCAGGTTCCGGTGAGCGACGCGATGCCGCCGGAAACTAAGCCGCCTTGAGATACATCGTCGTTGATTCCGGCAACACCGGTGATGGTGATGGGTCGGGTGTTGAAGATGGTTTGCCCGCGAGCGACGGATGCCCGGAAATCATACGAGGGCAGTGCCGACCACGCGTTGTAGAGGTTGAAGATGTTGGAAGTGAACTGGCCGTCGCCCGGCGTCACCAGCCCGCCCGGCTGTTCCGGCCCGTTAGGTAATAACGCATGGATGCTCGAGTTAATGCTAACGAAAAATGGCATGGTAGGCAGGGGTAGCGGCCCTCCGTTGCCGCCCGCGGAGTTTAGCGGTCCAGTGAGCAAACCGAAGGATTGCGCGGTGAATAACGCCATCTCGAAATTAACGATTTCCTGCTGTTCGGCTGGTGTTGGCCTGGTGCCATCACCCTGCGCGTGGGTAATCGTGGCATCCAGTGACTGGTGGGCCAAGTCGCTTTGGAGCGACGTGGGATAGTTCGCAAAAAGGATCTTGGTTGTGCCCGTCAGCGGACTGGACTCCCGTCCGTCCCACATCACGGTAGTCAGGAAAGGAAGATTGGTTGCGGGCAGCGGCCGCCGGTACTGCGAGATCACATTGGTTTCATTGCACGCGTACGGATTATTGACGGCAGTCACGGCGTAGTCGGCATTCGCCGGTACAGCGAGCGCGATCCGGATCAAGCCGCGCGTGCGCAGCAAGCTATAGGCGGAGTAGCGCCCCGCGAGCGTCGAGACATCGATATTGTGGTCGCAGTTCGAGCCGTCGACCGTGCGGAAAATCGGGTCCAGCCCTTGGCTTTGGATAAAGCGCAGTGAGACGTTGAGGGCCGATACCGACATGCCATCGCTCGGCTGATGGCACGAGCCACAACTTCGGCCATTGGTACCCAGACTTTGGAAGAACAGCCCCGTTTGATTGATTCCTCCGCCGCTCGTGCTGTAGGTCTGAGAAGCGCCGCCCAGGTTTGGGAACGAGGTCCCATTGGGGATGAATGGCTGGTTCGATGACGGCGATAACTGCCCATTCACAGTTCTCGAAATTACCATTGTCCCTGCGAGAATTAGCAGAGCAACCGTTGCAGCCCTGCGCCTGCCCCTAGAAAAAACGCGAGCCATAAATGAAGTACCCTTCTGGCGCAGAGCTGCGATGCCGGCTGCGCCTCCGATCAATTGCTTTTGGGGCGGCTCAAAGCGCCCTCTGTCTGGGTAAGCGGAATTCCGAGTGAAATTTAGCGAGATACCGCGCGGAAATTTTTGGCATGCTGACACGCCTGCGACCTCAACCGCGCACTGGTTTAAGGTTTAACGGTTAAAAAGTAAGACGGACCTCGCATTCAATGCGGCCGCGCCAACTCCCGCCGTAGCCAGGCGTGCGCCAGGCGAAGTTCGTGGCGGACTACGTGCACGGACCGGCCCACGACTTCGGCCGTTTCTTCTGCGGTCATGCCTCCGAAGTAACGCATCTCGATCAGTTCGGCCAACGAGCTTCGCTCCCGGGCCAGGGCGTCCATAACGAGGTCCAGGTCCAGGAGTTTCATCGGTTCGGTGCCGGCGCCAGCTTCGAACTCAATGGAGGTATCTAACTGGACCTGCCCCTCGTTACGCCGTGCCGCCGCTCGTGCCCGGGCGTGGTCCACCAATATGTGGCGCATCGCCCGCGAGACTACCGCGAAGAAGTGGGCACGATCGGCGAACTCGATTTCCGAATGGCCGAAAAGTTTCAGGTAGGCCTCATTCACCAGGGCGGTGGGCTGCAACGTGTGGTCCGGGCGTTCCTTGCGAAGCTGCGATTCGGCAATCTGGTGGAGAGTTTGGTAAACGACGCTTATCAGTTCGCCGGGCGCGGATTCGTCGCCGGCGCGCATCAGATGCAGCAGCTCGGTAATGGGCGAGTGGGATTCGGCGCCCATGGGATTCATTATACCGACGCTAATTCTCTGGAGATTCCTCGCTATATAAATTGGGGCACTCAAACCGGGGATTGCGGCTGCAGTTACGCCCTCGATTTTGCGGGAAGCGCTGTGCCATCATGGTCTGAGTTATGCGAGACGAGGTCCTGCGATTATTCAGCGACGTGGATGACCTCACTCCCGCGGAGCGCCGGGGTTATTTCAAGCAGCACGCTGTTCCGCTGGATTTGCAGACGGAAGTGGAGTCGCTCCTCCAGTTCGATTCGGCTGATGCACCGATGGCGGACCTGGTCTCAGGAGCGGCGCAAGCCCTCCTGGAATCTCTAGAACAGTTCCCCGCGCCAGGCCTCCGCTGCGGGCCCTACCGGCTGGAGCGCCTGCTCGGCCGCGGCGGCGTGGGCGAGGTTTTTCTGGCGGAACGCGCCGACGGCCAGGTTGAGCAACGGGTCGCCATCAAGCTACTCTGCCATGGCGTTCCGCGTCCTTCGTTGCGCTCGCGGTTTCTTCAGGAGCGCCAGATTCTAGCCCGCCTGCAGCATCCCGGAATCGCCCGCCTTCTCGATGTCGGCGAGACTGCCGAAGGCCGTCCTTACCTGGTGCTGGACTATATCGATGGCGTTCCGATCGACGTGCACTCGCGGAAGCTGGATGTGCGCGGAAAGATTCGCCTGTTCCTTAAGGTGTGCGATGCGGTCGCTTATGCCCATCGCAACCTGATTATCCATCGCGACTTAAAGCCTTCGAACATCCTGGTCGACGCGGCGGGCCGTCCGAAGCTGTTGGATTTCGGGATCGCTAAGATTCTCGACGCGGCGACTGACCAGACCCGTACGCAAGAGCGTCTGCTGACGCCGGATTATGCCAGCCCCGAGCAGGTCCGCGGCGCGGCGCAGAGTACGGCCACCGATGTCTACTCGCTGGGCGCGGTGCTCTACCAACTACTCACCGGCCAATCGCCACATACCTTTCCCAACCGGACGGCGGAAGCCATCGACGCCGCCATCTGCACCACTGGTCCCTTGCCAGCCCGCCGCCTGAATCCCGAATTGCCCGCGGATCTCGATTTCATTCTCCTGAAAGCTTTGCGCAAAGAGCCCGAGGAGCGGTATTCCTCGGTCGAGGCGCTAGCCGACGATGTTAAGGCTGTTCTCGAATCGCGGCCGGTGCGGGCTCGGTCGTCCAACTTCTGGTATCGCTCGCGAAAATTTGTGCGGCGTTGCTGGATCCCGCTGAGCGCCGCCGCGGTGGTGATCCTCAGCCTCGCGGCCGGCCTGTACATCGCCAACCGCGAGCGCGCTGTTGCGGAGGCGCGCGTGATCCAGTTTCGAAGGCTCTCCGGGCAACTGCTAGCGATCCAAGAACAACTGCAAGGGCGGGAGGCCAGCGGCGACCTGAGGTTGTACGGCAAATTCACCGCCTCCACCATCCAATTTCTCGAAAGCCTGCGTCCGGAAGCGCTCCGCGACAGGCAACTGGCGCTCGAAATCGGTGATGGTTATTTGCGCATCGCGCGCATGCAGGGAGTTCCGGAGTGGAACCAACTAGGCCAGTACGCGGACGCCAAAAAAAGCCTGAGCAAGGCAGCGGAGATGGCCGAGGCCGTCTTGGCTGCCGATCCAACCAACCGGGAAGCGATTTGGCAGTCGGCCAATGTGGCGCACGACCGCGCCGTGATCGCGTATACCGAACACCGCCCGGAGGAAGTCATTGCCTGGTCTCCGAAGGTCGTGGAGGGATTCGACAAGCTGGCGCGGTTGGGAAATCTGACGCGCCGCGAGATTAACGGCGCAACCTATATCTATGGAGATCTGGCGGAAGTCCACACCGGCCTCCATCGGTTCCGGGATGCTGTCCGTTATGCCCAGATGGGTATTGACTACTCCCGAAACACCTCGACCGTCCCGGGGCCGCGGGCGCAGGCATTCAACATGCTTGCCGGCGCTTTGACCGGTCTGGGTGAATTCCAGGGTGCGCAGGATGCTGTCCGCCAGGCGCGCCAGCTCTGGCAACAACTCCTCCGCGACGAGGGGGACACCAGTTACACCCGGCTGATCCTGTACCAGACCCGCTGCCGCGAAGGACTGCTTCTAGGAGAAGAAGGCGGCGTCAATCTGAACCGGCCCGAGGAGGCTTCCGTCCGGCTCGAGGAAGCTTTCCATGCGGTCGAAAGCTACGCCCAGACGGCTCGCAACGATTATGCATCCCGTACCACCATCGCGACGGCAGGACATTACCTGGGTGATCTTTTGCGCCGCACGAATCCGCGGCGTGCGCTGGCGGTCTACGATCACTCGCTGATCAGGATCCGGGAGGTTCCCAACGATGTAGCTGCACGCCGCCTGGAAGCGCTCCTGCTTGCCGGTTCGTCCTATGCCGCCCGCTGGATGCATCGTGAGGGCGATGCTAAGGCGCGGATTGAGTCGGCTTTCCGCCTGCTGCGCGACACCGGCGATTATCCCGCCGCAGTCCTCAAGCCCGGGACCGAGGCCGACATCGCCCTCCGCGCCCTCGCCGATCATGATGCCGAAACAGGCCGGCTCGATCAGGCGATCCGGAGCTATCAGGAGTTGCGCCGCAGCCTGCTGGCTTCCAATCCAGACGCGCGGAGCGATCTGCTGAATGCCGTCTCCCTTACGGGGCTCGACGCTTCGTTGGCGGCACTGCTCCGCCGCGACGGCGCCGTGGATCAGGCCGCCGCTCTCGAGGCCGGCAACCGGGAGCTCTGGCGCCACTGGGACCACCAGCTTCCTAACAATCCGTTTGTGCTGCGCGAGCTCGCGGCAGCAGAATCGGCGGTTCATTCCCCGGCACATTCCGTCAACAAACCCCGCCTCAACCGCACAATGCCCGGCTAGGCCTCGTGGCCTCGCTCACGCGAGGCCGGAGGCTCCCGCTCGGGTTCCTCACGGTTATTGCCAAGAACGCCCGGGCGGGCATTGATGCCCTGACCGAATAGATCCATTACCGTTGCCGCCAAGCGCAGGTTTCCGCTCAAAGCTCGCCGCACGAAAGCTTCGTAACACCCGGCCTTCATCCAGCGCTCTTGGTCTTGAAACGCGTTCTCGCAAAATAGGTCGCGATGACGATGGTACGTGGTCAGGGCTTCCGAGGCTTTGGGGTTGAATGGCCAACCCCATCTCGGCACACTCCACTCTCGGCACTTTGCTCTCCTTGACAAGCTAGGAGAGACAGCATAATATTCTCCTAGACTTCCTAGGAGACTAGTATGGCTGAATCGACGAACCTGCTTCAGGGAACACTCGATATGCTGATCCTCAAGGCCGTGTCTCTTGGACCTTTGCACGGCTACGGGGTTCTGCTGCGCATCCAGCAGATCTCAGGAGATCGCTTGGAGATCCAGCAGGGTTCGCTCTATCCTGCCCTCTATCGTCTGGAGCACCAGGGATTCCTTACCAGCGAATGGGGTGATTCAGAGAACAAGCGCAAGGCGAAATACTACCGGTTGACAGCCGCCGGACGTAAGCAGCTCCAGGAAGAAACCCGGCACTGGAACCGGATGGCGGACATCATCGCTGGCATTCTCAATACGGCGCGGGAGGAGTTATGAGAGCAGGCGCGCGTTTTCGTTCCTGGCTTCGTGCCACGTTGCTTCGTTCCCGGATGGAACGGGAGATGGAGAGCGAGCTACGTTTTCACATCGAACGCTATACGGAAGAACTGATGCGCGCGGGAGTTCCGATTGAGGAAGCCAGACGACGTGCCGGGGCAGAATTCGGCGCAATTGAAGCACGGAAGGAAGAATGCCGGGAGGCAGTGGGACTTCGGCTGCTGGATGAGTTCCACAAAGATCTTCGGTATGGCCTCCGCGCGTTGAGAAAGTCACCGGGATTTACGACAGTGGCAGTTCTGTCTTTGGCATTGGGAATCGGGGCTAATACTGCGATCTTCAGCCTCATCGACATGGTATTATTCGAATGGCTGCCCGTCCGTCACCCGGATCAGCTCGTTCTGGTTTGGCAACAGGCCGCCACACACGACGAGATTCCGCTCTCCCAACCGCTCTACTCGCACATTCGCGACCACAACACGGTGTTCTCAGGGATCGCGGCATTCCACGCTTTCAAGAACTGGAGCGTGAGAACCGACGGGGCGGCCGAACCGGCTACCGGCCAGTTCGTTTCCGGCAACTATTTCTCGGTTCTTGGTGTCACTGCGGTTGCCGGCCGGATGCTCTCTCCAGATGATGACGGTGCGGCCGGTGGACCGCCGGTGGCCGTCATCAGCTATGGCTTTTGGAAGCGGAAGTTTGGTCTCGATCCAGCCGCGATTGGGAAGGTTCTACATATCTTCGGGCACCCATTCACCATCGTAGGAGTAACACCACCGGAGTTTCTTGGCACACAAGCCGGTTTCTTACCTGACGTTACGGTAGCGCTGAATGCGCAACCGCTGATCATGCCAGGCGGAATGTTTGCGAGTGCCTACGACGTCGGTTGGCTGTACGCAATTGGACGTTTGAAGTCTGGCATGTCGGAGCTGCGCGCGCGCACCAGCCTCAATGTTCTATACCAGCAATTCGTGATGGCACTGGCCGGACCACATCTGTCTCCGGAGGAACAACGCCAATTTTCCGCACGGAGCCTGGCATTGGCATCCGGGAGCCAGGGACTCAACCGGCTCAGAAGGCAGTTTTCATCTCCATTACGCATTCTCATGAGCATAGTTGCCTTGGTTTTATTGATCGCCTGTGGTAATCTTGCGAGCCTCCTGCTAGCGAGGTCTGCGGCGCGTTCCAAGGGGATTGCGGTGCGACTGGCCATAGGCGCCCGGCGCTCCCGCCTGATACGGCAACTGCTCACCGAGAGCCTGATTGTGGCATTTGCAGGTGGCGCGGTTGGCTTGGGAGTTGCTTTCTGGCTCGACGCCCTACTGCTTAAAATTTACGGTGTCGGTGTCGAAATGAAGATGCAACCGAACCTTCAGGTCTTGGGCTTTACGGTCGTCGTGTGTTTGGTAAGCGGAGTGCTGTTCGGACTGGCGCCGGCCTTACGAGCCACACGGGCGGATCTGACCTCGGCGCTGAAGCAAACACGTGTTGGCTGCGCTCCGAGGCGTTTGGACCAATTGCTGGTCACGATGCAAGTGGCCTTCTCTTTGGTGCTGCTGGTCGGCGCAACGCTCTTCGTCCGCAGTTTGCAGAACTTGAGAGATGTGGATGCAGGTTTCGATCGCGGGCATGTATTGCTGGTGGAGCAGGAACCCGCGCCCAATGGCTATCTCGGCCCGCGCGCTGCGAAGCTCTACGGCGAGCTGCTCGCCAGGGTCGAAACTCTGCCCATGGTCCGATCCGCGACGATAGCGGAAGCTACTCCGCTGTCTGGACCAAGTTGGTTTGAAAGTATTTCCATTTCCGGTTATACTCCGGCCCGCGGTGAGGAGATCAACGTCTTCTTCAATCACGTGGGAGCGCATTTCTTTAAGACCTTCGGCATACCTGTGCTTGCCGGACGTGATTTCGAACCCACTGACAACGAGACCGCGCCCCCGGTGATCGCGATCAATGAAACGATGGCGCGCCGCTATTTTGAAAAGATCAGCCCCATCGGCAGGGCGACTAGCGCCGGAACCATCGTGGCAGTGGTGAAGGACGCAAAGTACGACAGTTTGCGGGCACAGTCGCAGCCTGTCATCTACTGCCCATACTTCCAGAGCCAAGCATCCTGGAACGACGCACACACTCTCGCCCTCCGTGCGGGAGGCGATCCGCTGCAACTGGTGCCGCTCGTACGCCGCGTTATACGGGAGATCGATCCAAACCTTTCTATTCGCGTCAGTACGATGGATGAACTCGTGGATGACTCCCTTAGGCAGGAGCGGCTGTTTGCCGCGCTTACGACTTTGCTAGGGACCCTCGCATTGCTGCTGGTGTGCATCGGGCTTTACGGAGTTTTGGGGTACGCAGTCGCGCAGCGAGTTAATGAAATCGGAATCCGCATGTCACTGGGCGCAGAGCCCGGGAACGTGCTCTGGCTCATGATGCGGCAATCACTTTCGCCCGTAGCCGTAGGGATGGTTATCGGTTTACCGCTTGCAATAATGTGTGCACGTTGGACTGCAAGTTTGCTCTTCGGGCTCAACCCCGTTGACCCAATTTCAATCGCTTTATCCTTTCTGGTACTTGTAATGTCCGCCGGTCTGGCCGTCTATTTGCCCGCCCGATTCGCCGCGAGAATCAATCCTCTGGTTGCCCTGCGCTACGAGTAACTTAATCGCGGAGAGCCATTTTCGAATTACTCACTCCGTAGCGTCTGCGCAGGATCGATGCGCACAGCCCGAATCGCCGGAGGTATGGCAGCAACGAGCGCTGTCCCCAGCAATATCAGAATCGGTGTTGCGACGCTGCTTGTGTCGGTAATCCGGACCTCGAACAGGAGCGTCTCGATGAAACGCCCGCACAGGATACCGGCGGCCAGTCCCAGGACCAGGCCGAACGAGACCGTTCCCGCTAGACCGGCCATAACTCGCTGCACAACCTGATCGGGTCGGGCACCAAGCGCTATGCGAATGCCGATTTCGTGACGTTGCCAAGTCACCGAGTAGTTCAATACGCCATACAGCCCCACAGCCGCAAGCAGCAGGGCGACCACTGCGAAGAACACGGACAGCACCGCCAACAGCCGCTCACGCAGCATTTGCCACCGCAGAAAGTTACTTTGGGGCTGTATATCGTGCAACCGCACATCCCATCGAAAATTGGTAACCGCACGTTTAAGCATGGGTGCTACGGCTAGTTCGTCTCCGACCGTGCGCACCATGAATGCATTCGTTTCTCTCTCCATGGAGGGAACGTAGAGAGTCGCCTGCATCGGTTCCCGCAGATCGCGGTACACAGCGTCACGCACGTAGCCGATTATCTCCATGGGCGCCGAAATATCCTTCTCCCGAAGCACGTGCACCAATCTGCCCACCGGATTCTGCCCGTCGAAGTAAGTTCGAGCGAACGCCTCGTTTACAATACCGACCCCTGGCAGCGGATGTTTAGCATCGTCGAGTCGCGGCGGCAGGTCGCCAAGCCGGAATTCGCGCCCGTCGATCAGTCCGATCCGCATAGTTCGGAAGTATCCTGGCGAGACATCCAGCGCCCAAGGTGAGCGAAGCTCCACCGGGTGGCCCGGCAGGCGCACGGAAACCCGCCAAGTACTGCGTTCCAACAATGGCCAACCTGCAGTAGCAACGGATTCGACGCCAGGCGTGGCGCGGAGCCTATGCGCGACTTCCATCCAGAATTGCGGCGGCCTAGATTTGCTCGCGTCGGCGTATATGGTCAGCAAGTGGTAGGGCGAGAAACCCAACGGCCGGTTGGAGAGGTGTTGAAAAGTAGAAACAAAGAGACCGGCAACGAACTGTACGAGAATGCAGAAAGCCATCTGCCCAGCCAGCAACACCCTCATCAAGCGGCGGCGGGCGTGTGGATCCTCGCCGCCTTTTAGGGCATGCATCGGTTTCACACTGGACGCGCGGAACGCAGGTGCGAGCCCAAAAAGGAGGGTGACCAAGAATGCCAGCCCAGCGGCAAACGCTACATCCCGCCACCCGGAATGGAGCACCAAACGCACCGGGTCTTCCGGTACGTGCAACATCGCCACCACAATTGGCGCCGACCATGACGCGAAAAGTGTGCCGAGTGCCGACGCGACGGCGGCCATCAACAGACTTTCCACCAGCACCAACTGGATGAGCCGCCATTGTCCTGCCCCGATGGCAACGCGCAAAGCCATCTCGCGGGCGCGCGCCGTCGCTTGAGCCGTCAATAAATTGCCCACGTTCGCACAGGCGATCAGCAGAACCAGGACCACAAGCGCTGCCAGGATGAGAAGCGGACGCCGATATTCCCGCTGTAGCTCCGAAGCTCCCGAGGCAGCCGGAAGCAGGATGACCTTCTCCCTGAGGTACGCATCGATTACCGGCTTGGGAGTGTCCGAGGGGAAGTTTCTGAGGTACTCGTGGTGTTCACGCGCGAAGGCTGCTTGCATGGGTTGCCGAACCTGCTCCGGTGAAACACCGACCTTGGGATGCACCCACAGTCGAAACCAGGACCAACCCGGCTTATCCAGCGGTTCGACGTTCATCGTGGCTGGGAGGAACAGATCGGCTATAGATCCCGGCTCCGTGCCGATGAAACCTTTAGGCGCAACACCGACAATCGTGAATAAATCGTTGCCCATGCGAAAGGTCGACCCGATCACTGAGGAGGCGCGGCCGAACCGGCGCGTCCAATAGTCGTAGCTCAAGATGGCTACGGGATGCCCGCCGGGTATTCGGTCGTCATCCGGCGTGAGAAGACGGCCCAGGGCCGGCCGCAGTCCGAAGGCGGGGAAGAGATTTCCGGAAACGTATTGAAGATAGGCGGTCTCTTCCTCGGTAGCGGAGCTGACCACAACGGTCTTTCGCGACTCAACCATACCAGCCACGATCAAATCGGCGCGGTCCCCAACTCTTTCGCGATACCTGAGGAACGAGGGGTAATCGAAGTCATCCCGATAGTCAGCGTGCCCGTCGCGGTCGACGTAAGTCATTGCCGCCACGAACAGTCGGTCCGGCTCGGCGACCGGCAAGGTGCTTATGAGCACGGCATTGATCAGACGGAACGCCGCCGTGGTAGCTCCGATCGCAAGCGCCAACGAAAGAATCGCCGCGGCACTCACGGCTGGGCGCTTGCGAAGCTGTCGCCAGCCGAAAACGGCATCCGAAATCAGCGAATCGAGCCAAGACACGAGTTTGATATCGCGGCTCTGTTCCCGATGTGAAAGCGTGCTGCCAAAGGCTCGCCGTGCCTCTTCCGGATCGCGGCCGCGTTCAATCGCTTCCTCGATGTGCGACGCCATTTCCTCGTCTAGCTCGCGATTCAGCCGCCGCTGCCGGAACAGATTTACAATCCGCCTAGTCCAGGACATCTCTCCCTCACGCCAGCCGAAGGACGCGTTGCACCGCGGTGGCAACGGCCGTCCAACGAGATTCTTCCTTAGCGAGTTCCTTTCGCCCTCGCGCCGTCAGGTCATACACACGTAAGCGCCGGCCGTTATCCTTGGTAGTCCAGGTCCCGCGAATAAGGCCGGACTCTTCCATCCGGTGCAGCGCTGGATATAGCGAGCCTTCTTCCACCCGCAACCGTTCTCCCGAAAGCGTTTCGATCGAGGTCATGATGGCGTATCCGTGCAGGGGTGCACGGCGCGAGAGAATCTTCAACACGAGCAGGTCCAGGGAGCCTTGAAGAGCATCAGCGATTGCCATAGTAAGCTACTCCACGCGCAGAGTTTGCGCTGGGTCAATTCGCATTGCCCGGATTACCGAGGGCAGAGCGGACAAGAGCACAGCCGCGGTCATGATCAACCACGGCAACGCTAGAACAACGGCATCATTTGGTTTCACATCATAAAGAAGCGATTCGATGTAGCGAGCGGACGTGAGGCTGAGGGCCAGGCCGGCTAGAGATCCAACGAGCACACTCACGGAGACGTCCAGCATCACGCGGTGCGCAATGTCGGTGGACGGTGCGCCGACTGCCATGCGAATGGCAATCTCGCGCTGACGCTGTAGCACGGAATAATGGAGCACGCCGTAAAGTCCGAGGCCCGCCAGCAGCAATGCCAGCAAAGCGAAGAACAATGCCAGCGCCGCTAATAGCCGCTCGCGGACAGTCTGGGATTCGATGAGTTCATCCTCGGTGCGGACATTGCTGACACGAAAGCCCGGCCGGGCGCGGGCCACTTCTTTGCGCAATGTCGAGGCAAGCGCGAGCGGATCCGCGCTTCGCGTGCGCACCATCAATGTGGCCGATCGGCTCGACTGCACAACACCTTTAGCATCGATCTCGCGGAAGGGAAAATAAGCCACCGGCGGCACGGGGCCGTGCATGTCGTTATAGCGGGCGTTGCGAATCACGCCTATGATCTGAAAAGAATCGTCGCCAGACCCGAAGACCTTCCCGACCGGATTCTTACCGGGGCAATATCGTTTCGCGAAAGCCTCGTTGATTATGGCGAATTTGGGATCGGTATCGCTGAATGTGAAGTCCCTTCCGGCAATCAGAGGGATCTTCATCGCACCGAACCAGCCGGGCGCTACATCCAGAAGGAAGACTGGATCGGGACTCGGAGGGCCGCCGGGTATCGAAATGTGCCTTTCCGACGAGAAGCCACTGAGAGGCGCCCATTGGCCCAACCCCACACCCGCGACGCCAGGCACCGTACGCAGATGTTCGACGACTTGATTCCATATCTCCGGCGGTTCCGGTCGTCGAAGCAGCACGTCCAATGCGAGAAGGTGTTCCGGCGAAAATCCGGTAGGCTGGCGGGACAATCGCTCGAAGGTAGTCACAAACAGAACACCGGCGAAAAGCACAAGAAAACAGAAGGACGCCTGCGCGGCAACCAGCACCTGAATGAGGGGGCTGCGAAAATACGGCTGATCGACGCCCTTCAGCGCGCTGGCCGGATTCACGGCGGAAGCACGCAGTGCGGGTGCGAGGCCGAACAGGAGTGTCACCGCAAGCGTTAGCGCCAGGCCGAAGCTCGCGACGCGCCAATCTGCCGGAAGGCGCAGCCGCACCGGATCGTTCCGAAAATTGATGTGGCCGGCCACGAAGGGCGCCGACCACGAGGCCAATGCGGCGCCAGTGGCGGCTGCGAACAAGGCCAGGATGGCAGCTTGCACCAGTACCAGTTGGACCAGCCGCGCTCGCCCCGCGCCGATAGAGACGCGGAGAGCCATTTCCCGCGCGCGCGCCGCTGCCTGGGAGGTCATCAAGTTGGCGACGTTCACACACGCAACCAACAGGACCAGGGCAACCATCACGGCGAGAGCTGCGAGCGGTTTGCGCAACTCTCCCTGTAGCGCGGAAAAGCCCCCTGTGGCTGGTTCCAGCAATATCCTCTGGTTTAGGAAATTGGCGGCCGTCTGCCTGGGCATTCCAAGGACCTTGGCTCTCTCTTCCCGGAAGGCTCGAAACACCGCGTGAAGCTTCTCGCGAACGGACTCGACGGTAACGCCTGGTTTCAGAATCACGAAAGTCCGAAACCACGATGCGTTCGGCTCATCGACCAATGGGTGCATCATCGTGGGCAGAAAGACGTCGGTAATGCTACCCGGTTCCACGCCCGTGAATCCTTTTCCAGCAACGCCGATGATGGTGTAGAGATCGTTGCTGCTTAATGGCATGCCACCCAAATTGACGAGACGCAAGCTGTGCCCGATGACCCTCGGATCTCGTCCGAACCGTCGCGTCCAATAATCGTAGGAGAGCACGGCGTATGGGTGCGCGCCGGGTTTGAGGTCGTCGTCTCGCGTGAACAGCCGCCCTAACGCCGGCCGGATCCCGAACGAGTTGAACATCCATCCGGAGACATACTGAAGGTACGGCCTCTCCATATCCTCATCCGATGCATAGGTCAAATCTCTCGGGTGGGCGTAGGAGATCGCGAGTAGATCCGCCTGACCCTTCAGGACTGGTAGCATCCGCCGGAACATCGGGTATTCGGATGCTTCTATGGTCATCAGGCTGCCGTCATAACCGATCCCTTTGTATCGGAACACGTACAGTCTCTCGGGATTCTTGATCGGTAAAGGGCGCAGCAGCAGCGCGTCGATGAGGCGGAATGCGGAGGTGCACGCGCCGAACGCCAATCCGAGCGACAGAATCGCGACCACTGATGTGGCCTTGCTCTTGCCGAGTTGCCGCCAGCCCAAGATAGCATCGGCTCGCAGCGAATCGAGCCAGCCGATAACCCGTGCGTCGCGGCTTTGGTCGCGGTGGAGGAGCATGCTGCCAAAGGCTCGACGCACTTCTTCCGGATCGCGGCCGTGCTCGATCGCTTCCTCGATGTGCGAGGCCATTTCTTCGTCCAGTTCTTGATTCAGCCGCCGCTGCCGGAAGAGATTGATAAAACGCTTGGTCCAGGACATCTCCGCCTCACGTAAGCCGAGGCTCTTCGTCAGCATTCAGGGGGCCCTCTTTCACCAACACCAGGGAGTCAGGGAACCCTGGAAGAGCATCGGCTATTGGCATACT
>JASHOO010000279.1 GCA_030041035.1 Bryobacteraceae bacterium
GGTGAAGAAACGTGCGCCGGGCGGCAAAGGGTCCGGCGTTTTCAGGCTCTCCGCGGAAATCGAGAGCCAAACCGGATCATGCGGCGCATCGAGAGGGTGCACCATTCCCGCCGGCCCTTCCGCGAGGCGGAGAGCGGCCGAGCTGTCCGTGCTTACTGCCAAAGCCATCAGATTACTTTCGAGGGGAAAAAATGAAATCCTTCGCGTGGGCGCGCTACCCTGCATCCGGCACAAGCGGCCCTCGCACGCTCCGCCCTGCGCTTGCGTGTAGGTTCGAAGCTTCTGCCAGTCGAAGCGGCCCTTGACGACAAAAAATTCGCCCTCATCGCTAAAGGAGATCGCCGCCAGATCGAGGTCATTCTGATAATCGAATCCCGTGGAGCGAACAAATGCCTGGTAATCCGGATCTTCCGCGGCGTTCGAGGATCCGAGCAACTTCAGCACGCCGGTATGCCGGAGCGTCTCAAAGTCTACAAACAGAACCGTCGCACCTTCCGGTGGCAGTCTTCGCAGCATGCCCGCCGGGCTCGTAGCCACGGACCGGCTGCGCATGTGAACCGCCAGCCAGACGGCAGTGGCTGACGCCACGAACACTGTAATCGCCGCCCAGGCCCGGCCGGAAAGTCTCACCAGCTCAGTATTACACGACCGCGCCGGCGGTTTCGGCCTGGCGTGACTCCTTCCACAGTTCGATGTACGGTCGGAGCTGCTGCATTAGCTTGGAGAATTGCTCGAGCGTGAGCGACTGTGCGCCGTCGCTGATCGCCTTTTCGGGATCGGGATGCGCTTCTACGATGAGTCCGTCGGCTCCGATTGCCACTGCGGCGCGCGCGACGGCTGGCACCAGACTTCGCTTGCCCGTGGCGTGACTCGGATCCACAATCACGGGCAGGTGCGTCAGCTCGTTCAAGACAGGAACGGCGGCAATATCACAGGTGTTGCGCGTCGCCGTTTCAAAGGTGCGAATGCCGCGCTCGCACAGCAACACATTGGAATTCCCGTGCGCCACCAAATACTCCGCCGACATCAGCAGCTCCTTAATCGTGGAGCTCATCCCACGCTTCAATAGCACGGGCCGGCCACACTTGCCCAGCGACTTGAGCAGCGCAAAATTCTGCATGTTGCGAGCACCCACTTGCATGATGTCGGCATATTCCGCGACCATTTCCGCGTCGCGATCGCTCATCACTTCAGTGATGATTGCCAGGCCGGTCGCCTCTTTGGCTTTGCGCAACAGCTTCAATCCTTCCAACTCCAACCCTTGAAAATCATAAGGTGAGGTACGCGGTTTGAACGCACCGCCGCGCAGGATGCGGGCGCCGGCCTTCCGGACACTTTCAGCGGTCTCCATGATCTGCCGCTCGGATTCGACCGAGCAGGGACCCGCCATCACGACAAATTCTTCGCCTCCGATCTCGAGGCCATTGACCCGCATCTGTGTGCGTTCTTTCTTGAACTCCTTGCTCACGAACTTATAAGGCGCCGAGATTCGTACCGCCCGTTCAACGCCGGGGGTCGCCTCCAGCGACTCGAGACATGCCGTCACGTCGCCGATCCCGACCACGCCGATCACGACGCGCTCCTCGCCTTCGATGGAGTGGACCTTATAGCCAAACTCGCGAATCCGCTCACAAACGTGGTCGATCTCCTCCCGCGTAGCGTGAGGCCGCATCGAAATAATCATGACTTCTACCCTCCCGGAAATAAAAAAACCCACTCCATCGAGTGGGTTGGTCTCATTTGAAATTTGTTTCCTGAACCAACGCCACTCTACGCGGTCCCGGTAAAATACCAGAACCGGTAACTAAAGGCGTAGCTGGCGAAAGTCCGCGACACTAGAACGGCAGTATACTCCCAATCCTTGGGGCTACGCAAGCTCCGCGGCTTCGTTAACTGTGATTTTACTTTTGCGCCAGGTTCTCTTGCGCCATCGCTGGTGTTCGCCGCTTTGCGATCACATCTCAGGAATACTAACCCATTAGTTGGATCGATTGAGCCACATCACCGCGCCGCTCAGGAACAAAGTGGATTGACGCGCTCTGATTACTCCTAGATGCCAAGTCCGACAACTTCAATGTTTGGCTTCCGGACTCGATCCGCGTGGCACGGGTCACGATCATGTCAAATGGGACGCCGTCGGCTCCTTTCACAATCAACAGTCTCTTTGCCGGATCTACCATCGCGATTTTGCCCGAAAGCGTTTCCGCTCGCCAGTGCCGCGGGACAACCTTAGCGGCAGTTTTGTGCGCCTCCGCTTTATTCGGCTTGGTGACGGGCTGGTCAGCCGCGGTCATTGAAATGGCAAACAACAACGCGCAACCGGCCGTGCCGAGCGCGCTCCATACATTTCGTTTCATTTTACGGTCACCTCCAGTTTTTGAGATTTGCGAGTTGCCGTGGCCTTAGGCTGCCGCGACGATCGCACAGGAATTCGTTCCCGAGGAAGGCTTCGCGCCGATATTCGTTCTCCTCCCTTTTGTCGCCATTTGTATAGATGCGCTCGGCTGAAGTACGAGAGATACAGCGCGGGCAGTAATTGCGGGGAAGTGCGGAGAGTATTTAGTGTGTTGCAACACAGGCTTAGCTGCGCCTCCGCGCTCAGGCGTTGTTTCCCCGGAGGAATAGAGCAAAGGCATCAGGCGCGGTTCGAGATCCCTCAGTACCTGCACCGCTAGCGCGCTGGTGAACTTGTAATGCGCTGCGTCATTGCCGGGAACAAAGGCCAGGATCGTCCCATAGAAGCGGTCGCCAATGAAAAAGACAAAGGCAGCCGTCCGGTTGACAACATGCTCTCCCAGCAGCCAACCATGGGCGCCATACTCATGAAAGCGGTTGTCGCCGGTGCCAGTTTTGCCGCCCAGAGCGAGCACCGTGCTGTCCGGCAGCTTAACTCCGCCTTGCACTCTGCGGCCGGTGCCGTTTTGCACCACGCCGATCATTTGCTCGCGCACCAACTTCACAATCTCGGGAGATAGGACCTGCACGCCATCTGTGGTTTGCGGCTTCAGAGTGACCTCGAAAGGAGTGCCCTTGGCGAACTGGAGTTGTTGAAGGGCTACGGTTGGTTCACGCACGCCGTTATTCAGCACGATGCCAACCAGTTCAGCCAGCGCACGAGGCGTATCCCCGGAGACACCAATCGAAGTTGCGTAAGAGGGAACCAGGGAATCGAACGGATAGCCCAGCCGCTGCCATGCCCGATGAATCTTCCGGAATGCATCAATCT
>JASHOO010000280.1 GCA_030041035.1 Bryobacteraceae bacterium
GCGCTCACGGGCGCCGTACCCACGGGAATCATCGTGAACAGCGGCGCCGTCTTGTTGCGCCCGGGATTGATCGCCGCAATCCGAATCACCGCCACGTCTCCCGACCCGTGATTCACTACTAGCGCGTACTGGTTATCCGGAGTGAATGTGACGCAACACGGTTGCGCCCCTACGCGGACGGCGGCGATCATGTCGCCCGTATAGACGTCGAGCACGGTGACGTCACCGGATTCGGGATTGCAGGCGAAAAGATATTCGGACGCCGGCGAGACTGCCATGGCCCCCGGTGCCCGTCCCGCCAGGCGCGTCTCGGCGACCTCGGTCCAATACGGGTACACCACGACGACGGCGTCCATTCCTTTCCCTGTGATATAAAGCTCGCCGCCGTCAGGCTTCATGCAGAAGTTCTCCGGTTCCAGGCCCAGAGGGACATGCACCAGCGTGGCCCCGCCTTTCGCGTCGAGAAAAGTGAGCATGCGGGTGCCGCGGTTCCCGACAAGCACTACCCTTCCGTCCAGGCGGAAACGCACGGCACGCGGATCCTCTCCGGCCGGAATGACGCGCGCGGCTCCGGCTTTCTCCAGGTCGAACAAACCCAGCGATCGCGCCGCGGTAAAGACTACGGCCGCTGCTGCACCGTCGTTGCTCAGGTCGAAATCCGCCGGCTCCGCAGGCAGTTTCAATCGCCATTGGGCCTGAAACCTGTCCAGCGCGATCCGAATCAGGGTGTGGGGAGACCGGCACAGGACCCACAGGAACCCACCCGTGGGCCCCAATCGCATCGAGACCCCCGTTCCTGCCAGAGATAATTTGCGTTTCACCGATAAGGTTCCGGCATCGATCTCGAAGATCATGGCATTTTGCGGACTCAATACATAAACCACCCCGCGTGCCCCATGCGCGATCAGCGCTGCCGGCGCGGCGTTCAGGCGGATGTGCCGCACAACCGAAAACGCCGTCAGATCCACCACCGCGACGGATGGCTCTCCTGCATTCGCCACGAAGGCGTACCCCGGAAATCCGGTTGCGCGCCGCCGGCCGCAGGCCAGCGCGGCCACCGGCCCGAGTAAAAAGGCGCGGCGATTCGTTCTTATTTCCAAATAATCACACCCTGGCACGCCCGAATCCGCACGAATTTGCCACCGGATATTTGCATCGTTCGCGGATGTTGAAACAGCCGCGAAATCCGCGCGGCTATTGTCCAGAATTATGCTAACATTCCCTTTAGAGCTGCTCCGGTCCGGTCTTTCGCTGTGAATCTCGCACATGAATCTCCGCTCTCTGTTTAGCCTGTTTTCCTCGGATCTCGCCATCGATCTGGGCACCGCCAATACGCTGGTATTCGCGAAAGGCAAAGGCATCGTCGTCAACGAACCCTCCATCGTTGCTCTCAATAAGAACACGGGTGAAGTGGAAGCGGTAGGCAAGGAAGCCAAGGAAATGCTGGGCCGCACACCCGGCAACATAGTGGCCATCAAGCCCATGAAGGACGGCGTCATCGCAGACTTCAAAGTCACCGAGAAGATGCTGAACTACTTCATCACCAAGGCGCACAACCGCAAGATGCTGGTGCATCCGCGCATCGTCATCGGCGTGCCCTCGGAAATCACGCAGGTGGAAAAGCGCGCCGTCATGGACTCCGCCTACCGGGCCAAAGCCAGCGAAGTGCACCTGGTCGAACAAGCGATGGTGGCGGCCATCGGCGCCGGCCTGCCCATCACCGAGCCCTCCGGCAACATGGTGGTCGATATCGGCGGCGGCACCACCGACGTCGCCGTCATTTCGCTTTCCGGCATCGTCTATTCGCGCTCGGTTCGCGTCGCCGGCAACGAGATGGACGAGGCCATCATGCAGTACCTCAAGCGCAAGTACAACCTGCTGATCGGCGAGCGCACTGCCGAAGCCATCAAGATCGAAATCGGCTCGGCCTACCCGCTCGATAAACCCCTGACCATGGAGATCAAGGGCCGCAATCTAATCGAAGGCGTCCCCAAAACCATAACCATCGATGACAGCGAAATCAGGGAAGCGCTTTCCGAGTGTGTCGCCACTATCTTGAATGCGGTGCGTGTGGCGCTGGAGCGTACTCCTCCTGAGCTGTCGGCCGACATCAGTGACCGCGGCATCGTGTTGACGGGGGGCGGCGCGCTGCTCAAAAATTTGGATAAGAGGATTCGCGAGGAGACCGGGCTCCCGGTGTCGATCGCCGATGACCCGCTGGCCTCCGTGGTTCTGGGCACCGGCAGGATGCTGAGCGACTTCCGGCTCCTGCGCAAGATCTCGATCGATTGACCTCCGCGGGCGCCGCCCGCTTCACGGCCATGGACACCCTGCTCAGCCGCTACCGCAACATCACGGTTCTGCTGCTGGTGATCTTCGCGCAGCTCGTCCTGCTGGCCTACCAGGTCAAAAACGGCAGCGATGTGCGCTTGATCCGCGTTTGGGCCGTCACCGCCGTGACGCCGTTGGCGCGCGTGATCGAAGGTGCCCGCGGCGGCACCCAGGGATTCCTGCAAGACTACGTGTTTCTGCGCGATAGCCGCACCGAAAACGAGCGCATGCGCTCGGAGCTTGGCCGCCTGAAACTGGAAAACCAGTTTCTGAAGACCGAACTCGCCACCGCCGATCGCGCCAAAGCCCTCCAGGCGTTCGAACAGCGCTCGCCTTCGAAAATGATCGCCGCCCGCGTCATCGCCACCGCCACGGGCGCTTCGGCCAGCGCCGTATTCGTGGATCGCGGAACCACCTCGGGCATCGAAAAGGGCATGGCCGTGGTGACTCCCGATGGTATCGTCGGCAAGGTGTTGGCTGCGTATCCGTACAGCTCCCAGGTGCTGCTGGCCACCGATCCCACCTTTGCCGCCGGTGTGGAATCCCAGAAGAACCACGTACGCGGCATCCTCAAGGGTCTCGGTCATGGCAACTGTCGCGTGGATTATGTGCAGAACGAAGAAAAAGTCGAGACCGGCGAGTGGTTCTACACTTCCGGTGACGACCGCATCTTTCCCAAAGGCATGCCCGTCGGGCAGGTGACCTCGGCGCGCCCCGGAAATCCCTTTCAGGAGATCAGCCTCGATCCTGCCGGTCTCGCGGGAGGTCTGGAAGAGGTGTTGATCATTCTGGAGGGCGTACATCAGGAGATTCCGGAGTTCAAGACTTCCTCCGAGCCCATTTATCTTGCTCCTCCTCCTCCCGGAGAGCCACAGCACGCCCCCGACCAATCCGCGTCCACCGGCGGACCGGCCAACACCCCGGCGCTGGCTACCGACGCCGACAAGCTCCGCGAGCACTATAAAGACGTCAGTGACGCACAAGGTCACAAATTTGGCGATAATCCCGTCGGCTCAAAAGCCGTCAATTTCAATCTGCCGGTCAAGCCCGGCGAAAATCCCACACCCACAACTCAGCCGCCCGCCGCTTCCTCAACCACGGCGCCCAAACCGGCGCCCCAGGCCAAGCCGCCCGCCGCCCCTCCCGCGCAGCCGAAGGCTCCAATAAATCCCCAGCCGGAGAACCCGTGAGATACTCCGACGAGCAATCCTTCGTCTACAGCCAGCGCGACACGCAGATCTCGCGCTTCAAAGCCTGGGTCCTGCTTCTGGTTCCGCTCGCCGCCATCCTGTTTCAGGTTTACATTCCCCTGTTTTTCCAGTTCCTCGCATATCTGGAACTGCCGCTGATCGTCACCGTCTACTTCGCGTTGATGCGCCGCAGTCCCATCGGCGGCCTGTTCGTGGGAGCGCTGGTCGGCCTCGCCCAGGATTCGCTGTCGAAAAACCCGCTCGGTATGTTCGGCATTACCAAAACCATCATTGGCTACGTGGCGGCTTCGGTCGGATTGCGCCTCGACGTCGACCATCCGCTCATCCGCCTGATCCTCGGCTTCTTCTTTTTTGTTCTTCACCAGTTCATCTTCTGGGCTCTCTCTCGCGGCCTGCTCGCGCAGCAGGTGCCTTTTGAAACTCAGCGAACCCTGGTCCTCGGCCTGCTGAACGCCATCGTGGCCGTTTCGCTGTTTCACTTCCTGGACAAGTTGAAAGAGCGGGCGTAGCAGCCTGCTTTATGGATTGAAGCCGCGCGACCTCCTGACGGTGGGCACGACCAATCCATGATTCGTCGGCGCGCCGCGCCCAAGACGACGCGTACGCCGGTCTCGTTTCGTCTTCCCGCAGCTTGAAGCAAATCGAAAAAAACGTCGGCTTTTCCTATAATGTGGGGATGTTTCGGTGGACGATTGTGTGCGTGGCCGCGGCATCGGTCATGTGCGCAGGCGATGGCCTGGACGAGGCGCGCGCCCAACTCTCGGCGGGGAAGGTGGACTCCAGCATTCAACTCCTGCGCGGAATGCTGGCAAAAGATCCAACCGTCACCGATGCCAGTGTCCTGCTGGCGGAAACGCTGCTCGAGCAGGAGCGCATGGATGAAGCCGAAGAAGTGGTTGACACTGCGCTGGCCAAAAATCCCTTGGATGCGAAACTCGAGCGCGTAGAAGGCGACGTCTACTTTCGCGAAGGGCGGATCTTCGATGCCGACAAGGCATACAAAGCCGCCCTCAAAACCGACCCCAACAATGCCCGCGCCCTTTACGGGATTTCGCGCGTGTTCGAGGCCAGTTGCCTCCGCCAAAGGGCTTACACAACGTTACGCGCCGCTCACGCCATCGACTTCCACGATCCCCGGATCGTCAGTGCGTTTGAGGCAACCGACCGAGGCTCACAGCCCGCCGTCGCGCGCATGCAAGCCGAGCTGGCGCGCTACCAGAGCGAAGCAGACGCGAAGGCGAATGAGGTGTCGGTGAATAAGCTCAAACGGTGGATCGCAGAAGCCAAAGCGCTCGACGGCAAGCCGGAGTTCGAGCTGGCGTCGGCCGATCCCCAATATCGAATCCCGTTCACACGCCTGATGGACGGGCGGCACCTGACCGGAGCCAGCCTGCCCATTCGAATCAACGATGCCAAGGCCGACCTGCGCTTCGATACCGGCGCCGCCGGAATCGTCCTCGGCAGCCGATTCGCTGAGAGAGCCGGAATCCAGCGGCTCGGCGACACCGAGTTCCGCGGCATTGGAAACGGCCCCGCGGTCAAGGGCTGGGTCGGCTATGCCCCCGATATTCGCATCGGGAACCTCGAATTCAGAAATTGCCTGGTCGAAGTCGCGGAAAAAGGTTCCGTGGATGATTCCGGCGGCCTCATTGGATCCAACATCTTCAGGCGGTTCCTGATTAAGATCAATTTCGCCGGGCAAAGCCTGGACCTGAATCCGTTGCCCGGGCCCGCTTGGGACGGCCATGCGCGCGTCGATCGCTACGACGGGCCGGAGCTGGTGGGTTACACCCAGATTCTGGCCATCGGTCACGATCTGCTGATTCCCACCTTGGTCAGCACCACCACGAAAGGTGAGCAGACCACCGGCTTGTTCCTGTTCGACACCGGCTCCACGCTGAACATGATCTCCAGTGTCCTCGCGCCCGACCTGACCAAGTTGCATGGCACGGATATGAAGGTGCACGGTGTCTCGGGAAAAGTGAAGACGGTGTATGAGGTCGACAAGATTGTGGTGCAGTTTGCTAATTTCCGGCAGCAGATGCACGATCTCACGTCGATTGACCTTGGGAACGTGAGCCGCTCGGTGGGCGCGGAGATCAGCGGGATCATGGGCCTTCCGCTGATCGGCCTCTTCGAATCCGTGACGCTCGATTATCGCGACGGCCGCATCAAGTTCGATTACAAGCGGTAGCGCCGTGCAGCCGTGTGCCTGCCCCTCACTGCAAGACGTTGTTCAACACCACTGCCAGCCGGTAGCCCGCTTTCGCCAGTTGCAATCCCACCGCATCCAGCGTGGCCGAGTTATATAGCGCCGTCAAATCCACCGGCGGATTGAGGTTGTAAAAATCCGGCGCCTCGCTCGCGCACTGGCTGACGTCTACGTCCACATACGGCCTCGGCTCCACTCCCGGAAGAATTCCCTTAGCCAGCATCGGACCATAGGCTGCTTGGAACGCCACGTCATGCGATTCGAGAGCCATCTGATCAAAGTCCGTCAGGTTTGTCGTACCGGCAAACTGCGAGGCGAACTGCGCATCGAGCGCGCTGGCCAGTTCGGCTTCGCTCATTTCCTGGCCTTGCGCGTTTTTCAGAAGCTGCTCGATCAGGCCGGTATCCCAGGTGGCATGCAGCTCGTCCTCTCCGAATCCGCGCGTGTAGAGGCAGTTGCCGCCGGCATCCGCGTTGGTGGCACAGTGCAGCGGCTGATGCAGATCGCCCATGAAGTGAATGACGAATTTGAGCTGTTCTTCCGGCGAATAGGTGTTCGACCCGTTCACCAGGCTTGCGCCGGATTGGAGATTGGCCGTCATCATACGGAGCTGGGCGGTGACGCAATCATTATTCGCGCACCGCTGGCTGATCTGCGCCGCGCCGTCCGCATACGCCAGATCCAGAAAATGCCAGTTCTCCGTCCCTGCGCCCAGCTTCGTGCCCTTGATCGTATCGGCCCACGGCGCAACTTCCGCCATGGCTGCGGCCAGCGCCGGCGCACCCCCGCCCGCTGCCAGCAACGGTCCGGCCTGGGCGTCAGTTGCGAGCAATGCCGCTACGCGGGCTTGCGCCTGCGGCGAGAGGTGATTGGCCGCGATCCGCGCGATCACCCGGTGCGCTTCCGCACCCCACGGAAATCCGGCTTGGACCGCCAAAAGAAAAAACAGCCCGATTTTCAAAACCTTTCGCATTGCGCCACCGTCCTTTTGGCTGAGCCAGCCGCGTAAATAAGGTGGCCGAGGGGTCCTCCGTCTTCTCGGAAAATATGTTTTCGAAAGTTACTGTCTTCCCGCTGCGCTTTTCAGCTAGACTGATAGATAGAAGGTGGAGTTCCAGAACCTGCCGTGAAGCTCCTTCCGATCGAGCCGGAAACTCAGCATCAGGCTCCGGCCAAACCCGTTCCACGGGAT
>JASHOO010000281.1 GCA_030041035.1 Bryobacteraceae bacterium
AGCGGAGCGGCGTCGAGCCGTTTGCCTGGTTCCGCGACGTGCTCTCGCGCATCCCGTCGCACTCCATCACCCGGCTGAGCGAATTGTTTCCCCACAACTGGAAGCCAATCACCTGCTCGGTTCAAGTCTAAGCCCCGAATCCGCCGTCACTAACATAAAACCAGCGCCAGCGTGAGCGCGGTTTACGAGCCGCTTACCTTCAGCAGCAACCGGATTTCATCGTGTGGGGCCGCCGAGAACGTTAACATGCGTGGTCCCGAACTGCTCCAGATAGACCTGGCTGTTCACATCGGGGAAGAAATCCACTACCACGCGCGTACGCACACCTTCTTCGTCGTACAGCAGAAACACTTTCTCCATTCCGCGAAGTTTTTCGCTATCGATCGCAAAAATAATCTCGTCGATCACGTGCTGTCGCAACAACTCGGGAAGCCGCCACAGCGGATACTGCTCGTATGCTCGTGATAGGTGGACTCACCCGGCTGCTCATCCAGAAAGTCGATCAAACGAACACCGTAATCGGCGGACTGCTCCAGCACCTCTCCCATGCGGCGTGCGGTCTCGCCAGAGCCCACCACCATCACAAAATGCAGCGTTCCGAGTTGTCGTCGCACGGCGCCCACGATGCGCCCGCCGTTGATGCGGAACAAGCACAACAGCATCCAGGCGTAGGCGGCAAACAGCACAACGAAGAAGCGGCTCAGGTCTAAGCGCAACAGGTAGTCGGCCAGCACCAGGCAGACCGCCCCCAATGAGCACTGGCGGAACGTGTCACGGATGACCACGCTGGGATGTGCGGAGTCGAGCTTCTCGTAAAGGTTGAACCAGTAGCCGATAGCGAGCGAGCAGAGAACGGAAACAATCAACAGCAAGACCGCAATGGGAAAATCGATGTAAAAGACCCAGTAGAAGACCCTATGGAAGTTCAGTCGGAATCGGGTATGGTACGCGGCAAACAAAGGCTAAGGCAATCAGAATTGAATCGGCGAGGCCCAGAATGGCCTTCGCCTTCCGGTAGTGGCGTCCCAACACTGCAGTGACAGGATATCACGGGCTACGCTGCGGCCCCGATTCACCGTTCTCGCGATGGCATGAGCTCGCCGGCCGCCTTGCGCTGGCGCCTATCGCATGTCGCCCACTCCCCCATAACGCACTGCTCCTTGCGGCAGTCGAATTCGCAGAGAGCAATTCCCTCTGGAACCTCTCGGACAATTTGGCCCCGGACCCACCCCCAGATTCGGGAAAGCACGGCCCTGGTGTTTGGACGTTCGTCCAGCATTGGCGCTCCCTCACTGCCGACCGAAGAACCGACTTTGGCCAGTATGCCAATTTCCGGTTAATATATCAATACTAAACGGCACATCAGGTTTTCCAGCCGGAGCGTCCAGGCGGCGACCGGGAAGCCGCACCGCCCGCGGACGGCAAAGTTACAGTGGACGGCTGCGCGAAATCGTAGCGGGCGCCGCATCCACTGGACCCAAGAGGCACGCCACGGCGGGTGCTACCAGTACTTCCACCACTACCACACGGCCCCAAAAACAGAGAAACTGGTCATTACGCCGAAGTTCCGATGTCGAGGTTATACACCCAGAACACCCAATTAGAAATCCTGGACCGCTCGTGAATTCCAAGAAAGTGGTCATCGTCGGCGGGGGCATCGTCGGCTTGGCAACCGCTTATCGCTTGCGCGAACGGCTTCCGGGCGCTGACATCCTCGTCCTCGAAAAAGAAGACGCGGTCGGCCGCCACCAGACAAGCCATAACAGCGGTGTGCTGCATTGCGGGCTCTATTACCAACCCGGATCCCTGAAGGCGCGGCTTGCCGTGTCGGGCGTGCGCCAGATGGTGGCGTTTTGCCAAGAGAACGCGATTCCACACGAGGTCTGCGGCAAGCTGGTGGTGGCGGCCGACGAGAGCGAAGTGCCGCGCTTGCGCACACTGGCAGAGCGGGGCAAAGCGAACGGTTTGGAAGGCCTGCGCTGGCTCACGTCCGAGGAGATTCGTGAGATCGAACCGCACGTGGGCGGTGTAGCAGCTTTGCGCGTGCCGCAAGAAGGCATTGTTGATTTTCCTAAGGTCGCGCAGACGCTTGCCGCCCGGTTGTCGGAGCAGGGAGCGAGAGTAGTCACGGGAGCACGGGTAACCCGGTTAACGCGCGCCGGTAGTGGATGGATTGCCCAAACCACGGCAGGCGACTTTGAGGCAGACTTCGTCATCAATTGCGCCGGTCTGCATTGCGACCGGGTGGCCGAGATGGCCGGAGAACGCCGCGAAACTCACATCCTGCCATTTCGCGGCGAGTACTACAAACTCAAACTTGAACGGCAATACCTGGTTCGAAACCTGATCTACCCGACGCCCGACTCGCGCTTTCCCTTCCTTGGTGTGCACTTCACACGCCTGATTCACGGCGGCATCGAAGCCGGACCCAACGCCGTGCTGGCCTTTTCCCGCGAAGGCTATGGCAAAACCGATTTCAACGCACGCGACCTCTTCGACGCGCTTTCTTACGGCGGGTTTCGGCGCTTTCTGCGGCGCTATCCGTCGATGGCCTGGTACGAACTGCGTCGTTCGTTCAGCCGCACACTGTTCTGCCGCTCACTCCAGCGGCTCGTTCCCGAAATCCAGCCAGATGATCTGGACACGGGTGGGTCAGGTGTGCGCGCTCAAGCCATTTCTCCCGCGGGCGAAATCGTCCAGGAGTTCTGCCTGATCGCACGCCCTAATGCCTTGCACGTACTCAACGCTCCCAGTCCCGCGGCCACCGCTTCGCTGGCAATTGGAGCAGAGATTGCGGCCGTGGTGGAAAAGGCCACGGAACTTGGCCTTAAGCGTTGAGACCAACAACGACGACGAGGCCGACCGGCGTCGGTTTGAATTCAGAGTTTCCTGTCACCTCATTCCACAGTCCCCCTGACAACCGCTCGTACCAGTACCTGCGG
>JASHOO010000282.1 GCA_030041035.1 Bryobacteraceae bacterium
AATCCGATTTTTTTGAGAAATGGGCGGGCCACTTTGCCAAGCTGATCAACACCCAGCAGAGGATCGATCTGCTCAATCAAAACCTGGGGCTGCTGCCGGTATTCCTCTCGGGCTTGATGACGGTTCTCATTCTGGGGGTGGGAGCCTTTCGCGTGATGAACGGCGCGTTGACCATCGGCCAGCTGATCGGTTTTCAGGCACTGATGGTCAGCTTTCTGCTGCCGGTGAACAGTCTGGTTTCGCTGGGATCCGTCATGCAACTGCTGGAAACCGACCTCTCCCGTTTGGACGATGTTCTGCGAAATCCAGCGCAAGCGGAGCCGGGGTCGATCGCGCAGGTGACGGATTCCTGGCGTGGGGGCTACCGGCTGAGGGGGCGGGTGGAGCTGCGCAACGTCTCGTTCGGCTACAACCCGCTGGGAGAGCCGCTGATTGAAGGACTTTCGGTGGTGGTAGAACCGGGGGAGCGAGTGGCGTTTGTAGGCGCCAGCGGGTCGGGCAAATCCACGATCACGAAACTGATTGCAGGACTTTACGAGCCGGCCTCAGGCGAGATCCTGTTCGACGATTGCCCGCGCGCGCGCGTGCCACGCGAAGTTTTGACGAACTCGCTGGCGATCGTGGAGCAGGATTTCTCGCTGTTCGAGGGGACGGTTTCGGAGAACATCACGCTGTGGGACGGCAGCATTTCTACCGAATCCATCACGAACGCTTGCCGGGACGCGCTGGTCCACGATGTGATTGCCGCCATGCCGGGGAGCTACAACGCGAAGCTGCTCGAGGGCGCTCTGAACCTGAGCGGCGGACAACGGCAACGGCTGGAGTTGGCGCGCGCGCTGGCGTTGAATCCGTCCGTTCTGATTCTGGACGAGGCTACCAGCGCGCTGGACGCCGAGACCGAGCGGCTGATCGACCGGAATCTGCGCCGGCGGGGCTGCACCTGCCTGATTGCGGCACACCGGCTCAGCACGATTCGGGACTGTGACGAAATCATTGTGCTGGAGCGCGGGCGCGTTGCCGAGCGGGGCCGGCATGATGATTTGATACGGGCTCAGGGCGCATATGCGCGCCTGTTGGAGGCCGAGGGTCAAATGGAGGTGGTGCTTTGAGGGCCGGCGTGGAACAAGGCCCGCAAAGGCAGCCGGTGATTCTGGCCAGCGATGAACCGCTGGTTTTGTCCGGGAGCTTTCCCGCCTGGCATGTAAAATCTGGCTCTCTCGCGCTGTTTGCCGTGGATACGGGAAATGGCGCGCACGGGCGGCGCCGGTTTTTGTTCACCGTTGCGCGAGACGAGATCCTGTTCGCGGCGGCGGAGGATCCCGAAGGCAGTCTCATTGCCGTTCCCACCGAGGAATCCATTGTGGAACCGCTGGAGACGAGCGAGCTGGTGACGCAGGTGGACCTGGTCGAACGGTGGTGCACCAACGTGGCGCGGCTGCTCACGGTATTTGCGGTTCCGGAGGACGCTATACCCATGCCTGCCGCGGGGAACGCGGTCGCGGCAAAGGCGCTCTATTGGCTGGACCCTGAGCCTGGCTGGGTGCGCCTGGTTTCGGGCTCGGCGGCCGTGGCCGCCGACGGCGCGAACATTCCGGCAGGGTGGGTCGTCCCCATGGCGACCGGAATCTGGCTCGGTGCTTCTCAACCTTTCGAGGCAGAGCGCGTGGCGCGTGAGGCGGGCGCAGGGGAGTTGCGAATCGAGACGATGATGGCGCTCTCCGGAGCGCTTCTCGGAGCAACGCGGGAGATCGAACGGCGGACCGAATCCGAGGCGAAATTACGATTGGATGAGCGGCGGCAACTGGAGGGGCGTATGGCGGCGGCGACTCTGGTGGACCTGGCCGGCGCCAGGAAACGGCCGAGCGCGCTCGCTGAATCACCTTTGCTCGCGGCGGCGCGCGTGGTGGCCGAGAGCCTGGGACTCGAGGTGTCCGCGCCGGTGAATCCGAGTGCGCGCGAGCACCCGGTTGCGGCGATTGCGACCGCATCCGGTTTCCGCACGCGCCGCGTGCTGCTGGTCTCAGACTGGTGGCGGCGGGACAACGGACCGCTGCTGGCTTACCGTCGTGAGGACAAATCCCCCGTAGCGCTGATCCCGGTGCGGCGCGCTTCGGGAGGAATTGGTTACGAGCTGATCGACCCGCTGGGCGGGCCTGCGACCGCGGTAGATCGCAAGACTGCCACCTCGCTGGATTCACGCGCCTTCAGCTTCTACCGGCGATTCGGCACGAGCACGGCATTACTGGATCTGGCGCAGTTCGCCCTCCGGCCCTACCAGCGCGACGTGGCCACGGTGGTGCTGGCGAGCGTCGCCGCCAGTCTACTGGGTATGGCAGTGCCCGCGGCCAATTCCGTTCTGTTCGGCCAGGCGATTCCGGACGCGGATCGCAGTCTGGCGTGGCAGGTCATTTTAGGGTTGACGGTTGCGTTCTTGGGGGCCGGCCTTTTCAATCTCGCCGAGTCCATGGCGATGGTGCGAATTCAGAGCGGGATGAGCATCGCTCTCCAGTGCGGGATCTGGGACCGGCTTTTGCGGCTCAGCCCCTCCTTCTTCCGAAAGTTCAGCGTAGGGGATCTGTGGGTACGGACCGACGCCGTGGACAGAATCCGCCGCCAGCTCACGCTGGGCGCTCTCACCGCCATCTTTACCGGGATCGCTTCTCTGTTTAACGTGGCGCTGATGCTCTATTATTCTGCGCCGCTCGCCGCGATCGCCTGCATCGCCGGTCTGATCATTCTGGGGGCAACGGCTGTGACGGCCCGAAAGCTCTATGATCTGGAAGGCGAACAGCAGAAGCTCGAAGGATTCCTGTCCGGATTCGTGGTGCAGTTGGTCCACTCCGTGGGGAAGCTCCGGGTCGCGGGCGCGGAGCAGCGGGCGTTTGCACGGTGGGGAACTGCTTACGGCCACAAGCAAAAAATCACTTACCAAACCAGGCGCCTGCGCGACGGCATGCACGTCTTGAACACGACGCTGCCGCTGGCGGCGACGGCGGTGACGCTGGCATGGGTCGCTCCAGGCGCTAACGGCACATCCCTTCCCGTCGCCATTTACCTCGCGTTCGCGGCCGCATTTGGCACATTCATGTCGGGCGTGGTGAACCTCAGCGAAACCATCGTGGGGTTAAGCGCCGCCACGATCTGGAAACGGGCCAAACCGATTCTGGAGGAAACACCGGAGGTTCATGATACAAAGTCACACCCCGGGCGGCTCTCAGGTCGGATCCGGTTCGAGCACGTGGATTTCCGGTATGGCAGCGCCGGGCCGGCCACGCTCGAAGACATCGAGATCGAGGTGCATCCGGGTGAATGCGTGGCGCTGGTCGGCCCGTCGGGAAGCGGCAAGTCAACCATCTTGAACCTGCTGTTGCAATTCGAGCTGCCGTCATCGGGCGCGATTTACGTGGATGGGCAGGATCTGGCCAGTCTCGACGTATCCGCCGTGCGGCGCCAGTTCGGCGTGGTGAACCAGGACAGCAAACTGATCGCGCAGTCGATCTTCGAGAATATCGTCTGCGGCAGCCTTTGCACGTTGAATGACGCATGGGAGGCCGCACGCGCCGCCGCGGTGGGTGACGATATTGAAGCCATGCCCATGGGCATGCACACCATGGTATCCGAGGGCGGTTCCAACCTCTCGGGAGGTCAGCGGCAGCGCATTCTTATCGCGCGCGCGCTGGTGCAGAAACCGGCCGTTCTTATCTTAGACGAGGCCACCAGCGCCCTGGACAACCGCACGCAGCGCTCGGTCACGGAGAGCCTTGGCCAGCTAAGAACGACGCGGATCATCGTGGCGCACCGTCTCAGCACCATTCGGAACGCCGACCGGATCTACGTCATCGACGCGGGGCGGGTGGTGCAGCATGGCACGTTCCAGGAGCTATCGGCCAACGCGGGACCATTCCACGAACTGGTAAAGAAACAGATGGCCCGCTGAGCGGGGCCGTAGTATACTTCCCAGACGCTTGAAAGTCCGACTCCTACCGAGTTCCATCGCCGCCGATGCGCAGCGCCAGTTCCTCACCACCCTTCTGGTGGATGATGCAGTCGCCATCGATGCCGGCAGCCTGGGCTTCGCTCTCACCTCCGAAGAAATGCGCCGTATCGGGCATATCCTGATCACTCACGCGCACGCGGATCATACGGCATCGCTGCCCATTTTTGTCTCGGAAGTCTTCCCCACCTTAACCGCACCGGTCATCGTCCACGCCACTCCGCCGGTGGTTGACGCGCTGCGGCGCTTTGTCTTCAATGGCGAGATTTGGCCGGATTTTGCCCAGATCCCGCTTCTGAACGGTCGCGGTCCGGCGCTGGAATTCTGTCCCATGGAGCCTGGAAAGACCTTCGGGATCGGAAATTTTCAGGTGACTCCGATCAGCGTGAATCACCTGGTTCCCACGGTGGGTGTGGTTGTCGAAGACCAGCAAACCGGATTTGTATTTACCTCAGACACCTACGTGACGGACGAAATCTGGGCGGCCGCCAACCGATCGGAGCGCATCAAAACTGTGTTCGTCGATGTGTCCTACCCGAACGAAATGGAAAATCTAGCCGTGGCCAGCAAGCATTTCACACCGTGCTCATTGGCCGGCGATCTGAAGAAGCTGACGCGCGACGTTCCCGTCCGCGTCGTTCACATCAAGCCTTCCCACCGCGATGCTGTGCTGGCGCAGCTCTCCGAGTTAAGAGACCCGCGCATTTCGGCCGTGGAGATTGGCCATACCTACGAGTGGTGAAGGGAGCAGAAGTTTTCATTACCGCGGGGCTTCGACGCTGCGGTTTTCTTAGATAGCGCGAGCGAGAAACTCGCTCAGCGCCGCGAAGGAGATATACCAGGCTTTGACGGGCAGGTCATAGCCCTTTAGGTTGGCCTCGGCGGCGCGGAAGTGTGCGGCTACAGACGGAAGCAGGCGCAAGTACTCGAACGTGGAGTCTCCCAACACGAGGTCCGTGCGCAGTTCCTTGGATGCCGATTCCAGGCGGAAAGCCACGTTCACGCTGTCACCAATCGCGGTATAGTCGCTGGCGCTTCCGACGCCCGTGTTACCCAACGTAGCCACGCCGGTGTTGACGCCCACGCCGATTCGCACCGGCTCCGCCAGGCCAAGAGAATGGTGCAGCGTGCCCGTGACCCGTGCGATCTCCGCCACAGCACGCAGTATGCGCAGGATGTCGGCGTCTTCTTTGCCCCGGGCGCTGTGCGTCCAGATGGCCATCACGGCATCGCCGATGTGCTTCGGCGCCATACCGCCTGAATCGTGGATGATGCGATCGGCCTCGGCAAACCAGGTGCTGACCAGGCGGCTCAGCAGCCCGGCGTCGATCTTCTGAGCGAGTACGGTGAATCCCCGGATATCGACAACCAATACGGAGACGTTGACGCGCTTGAACAAGGCCACGGTTTCCCCGCGCGCCGGCGCATCGGAAGAAATGCCGGCCGCAGCTTTGGCCGCGGCAGCTTGCGCAGGGTTGTGGAAGCGCAACTTTGCTTCTCCAAACGACAGCACATCGCCATCGCGCAGAGCCACCGGAGCCGTAAGGCGGCGGCCGTTCACGAACGATCCGTTACGGCTACCCATGTCGATGAGGTAGAACTCGCCATCCTCCAACTGCTGGATCATGGCGTGATTCCTGGACACCATGTCATCCGACAAGACAACCATATTCTGCTCGGTGCGGCCTATCTTCCAAGCATTGCCGGAGTTCAGGGGAATCTCACGTCCGTCTTCGCTCTCAAACTTCAGGAAGGGCGGTGATAGTAGTTCAGCCATGCGATTCTGAAATATTATCTCGACCGAAGGCCGAAAACATCCTGGCCATGTTCGGTCACCTGGCAGTTGAACATGGCCGAGTCCCAGCGGGCTTGAAGGGTTTTCGGTACGGAACCATCCATTCCGGGGCCGGGATCACTTAAAACAGGGCTTCAAATACCCTGACGACAGTAGCCTCCAGCAGCGCTTCGCTTCGTCTTATTCAGTGAAAGACAATTTGATGCGTGATTGCCGGCGGGGCAAGCCGGAATTGTGCCCGCTGCCGGCGCTAAAGGGAGGAACTCAACAGCCATGATGAACAAGATAAACAAATGGATACTCTTGCTTACCCTGATTGGCGTCCCGATTGCCAGTGCGAAGTCGTATACGGTAACGATCGCGACGCCCAGTGTTGTGCACAACGTAAAGCTGAATCCGGGGGACTACCGGGTGAAGCTGGATGGATCGAATGCGATCTTCACCGATGCAAGCGGGAACCACTACACGGCCCCGGTCAGCGTGAAACAGGAACAGAAAAAGAGTGACGACACCGAGGTGGAGACTACGAACGTAGCAGGCCTGGACCACATTAGTGAGATTCGATTGAGCGGAACCAGAATGGCGCTCGAGTTCAATTAGCGGCGGGAAAACGGTCTACTTTTTAGCCAGCCAGGCGATCACTTCTTCGGCGTGCCTATCGGGCGGAAAAACGGGGTAGAAGACCTTCTCGATTTTGCCATCCGCGAGGATCAGTGAGAGGCGCTTGAGCAAGCGCACGCCGTCGAATTCAAAGGTGGGGAGGCGCAAGGCGTTGGTCAAACGGAAATCGGCATCGCTGAGGATCTCGAACGGCAGATGCAGGCGTTCGACTGCTTCCCTCTGGTACTCGGTGGTCTGAGTGCTCAGACCGAAAACGCGCACGTGCAGGGTCTGTAAAGCGGAGTAATGATCGCGGAACCCACAGCTTTCAGGCGTACAGCCGCGCGCGCCGGGTATATCGTCCCAGCCCTTGGGAACCGGCTGACCCGGAGCACCCGTTCGCGGATAGCAATAGATTACAGTGCGCTCGCGCGCCAGATCCGCCAAATTGACGCGGCGGTTGGCCGTCGAGGACAGGGTAATGGCCGGGACTCGCATTCCAGTCAGGTGACGTGCCGCGCCGTCGTCTTTGGGAACAGGAAGGTTAGGCGGCAGGTTATAGAAGGCGTCTTTCGGCACGGACTGATCCTTTTGCGCGGCAAGACGGGCGGCGCCGATGATGGCAAGCAGAGAACGACGCGTCATAGGAAAAAACCAAAACAAGATGGTAACGCACCTGACACAGGCGCGCCAGCTAAGCCACCCCGAAACTAACAGCCTTGAGGCAAAACGTCAGGTGGTTGTGCGCAACATAACATCGAACCCAACTTCTAGTAGAGGTCGCGCCTCAGCCACCCAAGCTTGGCTTCCATCGATGCGGAAGAAGCTCACGCAGCCGAGCCTCCTCGTCAACTCCAAGCACCACCCACGTACCCTCGTTGCGGCCGTCTATCTGCCAGAGCAGCTCGCGGCACCGGCCGCACGGGGCTAATACAGCACCGTCCTCATTCACTGCGACAATCATCCTCACCGTGGACTCATGGGCTTTGAGCATTTCGGCCACGGCTGCGTGCTCGGCGCAGAACCCAATGCCGCATTCCGCATCTACGCAGACTCCGGTATACACGTTTCCCGACGCTGTGACCAGAGCTGCCGCAACGCTCGCCGCCGTGCAATCTTCGCTGGGGCTAAATGGACGTGCGAGCGATGCGGCGAGTTCGATCAGCTCGTTCCGATTCATGTCAGATAAAGGATACTTGGTTTCAGGAAAGCCCGTTACAGGAAACTGCGGAGGTCCCGCTCGTTTACTGCGGGCTCGCCGGGGGCTACATTGTCCAGCTTGCCTTGGCGCATCCAGCGCTCGAGTTCGTCAACCAGACTGAAGAGATGGTCGAACGATTCCACGATGAACAGCAGCGGCTGGTAGTGATCGATCTCGAAGGCCTGGTTGACGGCCCATTCGAGTTGTATAGGGTAACGCTGCACTTCCGGCGATTCGATGGCGTGCTCGATCTCGCCGAACGAGCTAAGCAGGCCGCTGCCATAAACGCGCAAACCGTCTTTGGCGCGCATCAGGCCGAACTCGATGGTGAACCAGAAGAATCGGGCCATGGCGCGGATGATGCTGGTGAGGCGGCGCACCTGCTGGTGCTTGTCCCGGATGCCGGCCACCAACTCGGCCGCGGTATGGGCGCATTCTCCAAAGCGCACCAGGGTTTCGGCAAATGCTCGGTCGGTATGCATGGGGACATGACCGGCGACGTCGTGGAAGATGTCGGGCTCGGGAAGGTAATCGAGCCGGTCGGGCGGGCGGATGGTAATGGTAGTGGGAAAAGTGCGGTTGCGCAGACAGTCGAAGAACAGGAAGGCGGGAATATAGCCGCTGACGGCTTTCGCTTGAAACCCAGTAAGCGGCTGCAAGAATCGATTTACGTCCTCGAGCCTCGGAACGTGCAGAGGGTCGAGACACAGTGAGTGAATTCCCGCCTGGAAATGCTCATTGGCGTAGCGTTCCCAGCGCGGCGCGATGCGGGCAAACAGGCGGCGCCAGGCCTCGTGGTTCTCGACGGTGTAAAGTTCGTAGGGCTGGTGGATATAAAGCTGGCCGTCGCGGCGGGCCTGCTCAATGAACGGTGCCTGGTTGGTGGTTAAGCCGGGAGGTTCGACGATCGCACTCTGCCGCCTCATACCAAATTCATCTTACCACCACAAGATTGTGGTGGTGTAAATTCATGGCTATGCTAACAACAGGAGGCGGCCATGTATCCTCTCAAGAAAGGCAAGATCGCAAGCCAGGCGCACGTCGGGCTTCCCGAGGGCACTTATGAGGAAGAGCACGGGCGCAGGGGTTTCTATGGGAAATCCGCACACCTGTATCATGCGCATCCACCGACGGGGTGGATCCGTTTCGAAGGGAAGCTGCGGCCCCACTGCTTCGATCTGAACCGGCTGGCGCCGACCGATCAGCGCGATCCCGCGGGCATGCCGGTGGCATTCCTCGGCAACCAGGACGTGACGCTGTATGTTTCGCGGCGGGCGGACCCGATGCCGTTCTACTACCGCAATGCCGACGGCGATGAGCTGATCTTCGTGCATCGCGGCGAGGGGACGGTCGAGACAGACTTCGGGCCACTGGAATTCGAGAAGGGTGATTACCTGAACATTCCGCGCGCGGTGACGTATCGTGTGGTTCCGCGAACGCGTGACAATTTTTTCCTGATCGTGCAATCGAAGAGGGAATTCAATCAGCCCGACAAAGGACTCGTCGGACAACATGCGCTTTACGACCCGGCGGTGATCCAGACGCCGGAACCGGCGCCTATTTTGAACGACGACCGTGAGTGGGACGTGCGCATCAAAGTGGATGAGGAGATTTCGAAAGTGGTTTACCCATTCAATCCTATGGACGTAGTGGGCTGGAAGGGCGATCTGACGGTGTGGAAGATCAACATGCGCGACATCCGGCCGATTATGAGCCATCGCGCGCACCTGCCGCCTAGCGCGCACACGACGTTCGTGACCGAGGGCGCTGTGGTATGCAGCTTCTTGCCGCGGCCGCTCGAGCAGGATGAAGACGCGCTCCGGGTGCCGTTTTTCCACCGCAACACGGATTACGACGAGTTCATCTTCTATCACGACGGCGACTTCTTCAGCAAGGACAACATCAAACCGGGCTGGGCGACGCTGCATCCGCGCGGCATCCATCACGGGCCGCATCCGAAGGCCTTGGCCAACCAGAAAAAGAAAACGCACACGGACGAGTATGCGGTGATGCTCGACGGGCTGAATCCCATTCACGTGCTTTCCGCGGGAGATTCGGTAGAGTGGAAGGAGTACTGGATGAGCTGGATGGAGCCGACGCCGGCCACGCGTTGAGCTGTGATCATCAACCCGCCCGAACACGACTATCGCGACATCTATAAGCTCATGGTCGGCGTGATCGTGCCGCGGCCGATCGCATTTGTTTCGACGATCAGCGAGGATGGTATCCGGAACCTGGCGCCTTTCAGCTTCTTCACCGGCATCAGCGCCAATCCGCCGGTGATCTGTTTCTCTCCCATGATTCGCGGCTCTGACGGCGCGCGCAAGGACACACTGCGCAATTGCGAGGCCACGAAGGAATTTGTGGTGAACGTGGTCTCAGAGGAATTCGCGGAGAGGATGAACATCTGCTCGGTCGAGTATCCGCCGGAGGTGGATGAGTTTGAGATGTCGGGGCTCACGCCGGTTGCGAGCGACCTGGTGAAACCGCCGCGCGTGAAGGAATCGCACATCAGCATGGAGTGCCGCCTAGTGCAGATTGTAGAGGTGAGTTCGAAACCTCTGGGCGGAAGTCTGGTGATGGGCGAGGTTCTGCGCTTTCACGTAGACGATGCGCTATTTGAGAACTACAAGATCGATCCTGACAAACTGCACGCCATTGGCCGCATGGGCGGGCCTACGTACACGCGCACCACTGATCTGTTCGACATGGTGCGGCCTAAGGCGGGCCAAAGCCGATGACGTGGATCTGGGATCCTTCGCGCGAATGGATTGAACGGACCAATGTTTGGCAGTTCATGCGCAAACTCGGCTTTGCGGACCGCGAGGAGTTCCTCCGCTACTCGCGCGAGAGCATTGAAGACTTTTGGGAGCGCATGGTGGAACAGGAGGGAATCGAGTGGTTTCAGCCTTATAGCCGTGTGCTGGATGCTTCGCGCGGGGTGGAGTGGGCGGAGTGGTTCCTCGGCGGCAAGCTGAACCTCGCGTGGAACTGCCTGGACCGGCACCTGGCGCGGGGCAACGCGGCATGCATCTGGGAAGGTGAAGACGGCGCGGTGCGAACGCTGAGCTTTGCGCAACTGGCGGATGAAGTGAATCGGCTTGCCAACGGGCTGGCGGAGCTGGGCCTGGTGAAGGGCGATCGCGTAGCGCTGGTGATGCCCATGGTTCCGGAAGTCGTGATGATTCTCTATGCCTGCTGCAAGCTGGGACTGATCGTGGTGCCGATTTTCGCGGGCTTCGGCGCGAGCGCCATAGCCACGCGCCTGGAGAACTCGGGCGCGCGTGTGGTTTTCACAGCGGATCACGCGCAGCGGCGCGGGCGTTTGCTACCGCTGAAAGAGAGGGTGGATCAGGCGATCGAGAGACGGACGGCTATTGAAAAGGTCATCATCTGGCGGTATAAAACCGGCGAGATTCCATGGCACGAAAGCCGCGATGTCTGGTGGAACGATCTGGTTCGAGGCCAATCTACGATTCGCGATTCGTTGCCGCTGGATTCCGAAGATCGCGCGTTCATCCTCTACACGTCGGGCACCACGGGCAAGCCCAAGGGCACCGTGCACACACACGCCGGATGCCTGGCGCAGATGTCCAAAGAGATTTACCTGGCTTTCGATCACAAGCCCGAAGACCGCTTCTGGTGGCTTTCCGACATCGGCTGGATGATGGGACCGTGGACCATCATCGGGAATCACAATTTCGGCGGCACAATCTTCCTTTACGATGGCGCGCCGGATTACCCGGCGGCGGACCGTCTGTGGCAAATGATCGAGCGTCACGGCATTACGACTTTCGGGATCTCACCGACGGCGATTCGGCTGCTCATGCGAGCCGGAACACCGACACAGCAGATGCCGTCGCTGCGGCTGCTGGGCTCAACCGGTGAGCCGTGGGATGACACGTCGTACCTCTGGTATTTCGAAAATGTCGGACGCCGCCGGTGTCCCATTATCAACATCTCGGGCGGGACCGAGTTTGTGGGTTCGTTTCTAAGTGTGCTGCCGATCCAGCCGCTCAAGCCATGCACGCTCGGCGGGCCCGCTCCGGGCATGGCGACGGAGGTGGTTGACGAAGGCGGCCATGCAGTTCGGGGCAAGAAAGGCTACCTGGTTTGCATGAAGCCTGCGCCTTCGATGACACGCGGTGTCTGGGGGGATCCGGAACGCTACATGGAGACCTACTGGTCGCGTTGGCCCGGCTGGTGGAACCATGGCGACTGGGCCAGCGTGGATGAAGACGGCTGCTGGTTCGTGCATGGGCGGGCGGATGAATCCATGAATGTGGCCGGGCGCAAGGTCGGGCCGGCGGAGGTGGAAGAGGCACTGATCGAACATCCGGCGGTCTCAGAAGCTGCGGTCATCGGGGTGCCGGACGAATTGAAGGGCGAGGCGATTGTGGCGTTCGTTGTGACGAAACCGGGGTTCGTGGCCGGTACTGCCCTGGAGGAGGAACTTGCCAAACATCTCGTGGATGCGCTCGGGCCAACGTTCAAGCCGCGGGCGGTGCGTACGCTGCGAGAGCTTCCCAAGACGCAAAGCGGGAAGATTGTTCGAAGGCTGCTGCGCCAGAAGTATTTGGGCGAAACCCTCGGTGATCTCTCCACGGTGGAGAATCCGCAGGCCCTCGAAAGTTGTTAAATCCTAAGGTAATTATCGCATCGAGCAAACACCTTACTAACCATTTTCAGCATTCCCACGCGTGCTTTCGGCATTTTATTCTGGGGCTGGAGACCCTTGTCGCCAGTTCGAACGGAAGAAATGTGACCAAGCTGAGAAAACCACTGGATGTCCGGCAAACCGGCGAAGAAGCTGAGAAGCTCCGAGCGGATTTACATAAGCGCATTGTCGGGCAGGACGAGCCCATCCAGCAGATCGTGAACCTCTATCAAACCTACCTGGCGGGCATGGCGAGCCCGTCGCGCCCGGTCGGGAGCTTTCTGTTTCTGGGACCGACGGGCACGGGAAAAACGCGGCTGGTGGAGGCGATGGCGGAGAGCCTGGTGGGGGACGCGCGAGCGATGATCAAAGTGGATTGCGCCGAATTTCAGCATAGCCACGAGATCGCCAAGCTGGTCGGCTCGCCTCCGGGTTACCTGGGCCACCGGGAAACGCACCCTCTGCTGAGCCAGGAAGTGCTGGATCAATACCACACGGAAAAGGTGAAGCTGAGCTTCGTGCTGTTCGACGAAGTCGAGAAAGCCAGCGACGCGCTCTGGAACCTGCTGCTGGGCGTTCTCGATAAAGCCACGCTAACGCTAGGCGACACGCGCCGGGTGGACTTCACCCAGACGATGATTTTCATGACCAGCAACCTGGGGGCCGCCGAGATGAGCTCCATCCTCCGGCCCCGCCTGGGTTTTACGCCGGGAGACAAAGAACGGGAGCAGTTGGCTGGGACGCTGGATGGCGACACAGCGGACAAGATTTCGCGCGCCGGAGTGGAGGCTGCGCGCCGACGCTTCACGCCGGAGTTCATGAACCGGCTCGACAAGGTGCTGGTGTTTCGCCCGCTAGGAGAGCCGGAACTGCGGAAGATTCTCAATCTGGAGCTGAATCTTTTGCAGCAGCGCATCTTCAGCTCGTCCACGCCCACACCGTTCTTTTTTGCATTGACCGCGCCGGCCAAGGAATTCCTGCTGCGGGAAGGAACCGACCTGAAGTACGGCGCACGGCACCTGCGGCGCGCCATGGAGCGCGAATTGGTGAATCCGCTCTCCAACCTGATTGCCAGCGGGCAGGTGCGCGGCGGCGATCTGGTGAGCGTGGATTTCGATTCCTCCGCCAACTCGCTGTTGTTCTTCAAAGAAGCCGAGAACGTTCCGGAACACGCGGTGTTCAAGCTTTGGGATCTGGCGGGAAGCGATGGTGGCAAGAATCACTCCATCGCCGCTGAAGCGGAACTCATGCAGGCCGCGGTGCCCTTCCTCGAGCTGGAACACAGGGCTCTATCGGCCAGCGAACGCTCGTAGGCCGCCGGTTTTCAAACGCGTGTTGGTCGTCCCGTTCTACTTGCCTTGGAACATGGCCTTGCGCTTCTCGCGAAAAGCCGCGACGCCCTCGCGGAAGTCGGCGGAATCGTAGCAAATCTGCTGAGTGACAGCCTCGCAGTCGAGTGCCTCCGCCAGGGTGTGGCTTTCGCCGTACGAAAGAGCGCGCTTGATTCCCGCAATGGCCAGCGTGGCCATGCCCTGGAAACGCCGGCACCAGTCTTCAACGACGGCATCCAGTCTCTCGACTGGAACCACCGCGTTCACAATGCCCAACTGTGACGCCTGCTGCGCATCAATGATGGCGCCCGTAGCCATCCACTCAAAGGCTTTCGCGTAGCCAATCATGCGCGGCAGAAAGTAGGTACTGCCGCCATCGGGAATCAGTCCGATCTTGCTGAACACCTGGCCGAACTTGGCCTCGGTGCTGGCGATGCGGATATCGGCGGCCAGGGCGTAATTGCAACCGATTCCCACCGCATGGCCGTGCACGCGCGCGATCACGGGCTTAGGCATCTCACGGAGCGCCAGGATAGCCGGATTCACCACCCTGCGCAGGTATTCTGTGACGTTGCCATCGCCGGGTTTCATGGCGCTTAAATCGGCGCCCGCGCAAAAGGAATGCCCAGCTCCAGTCAAGACGACGACCTTACTCTGGTCCTGCGCAGTCTCGCGGACCACTTCCAACAGCCGCTCCGTGGTGGTGCGGTCCACGGCATTGCGTCTTTCCGGCGCATTGAATGTGATGCGCTTCACTCCGTCCTCAAGGCTTACCAGCAGCCTGGGTGCGTCGTCAGCCATAGCGCAAGTTTAGCGAAAGATGGACGCCTTTGTTCCGGTTCACCGTCACGCGCATAGAGCCAGCTCGCGTTGAGTTGAAGGCGCGCACTGTGGAGAGTACAGTGTCTTAGGGAGTTTTTCGTGAGCTTTTCGGCATTGCTGCATTCGGTCAGTTATTCGGGTTCCTGGGGACAGGCGCACCTTTCGCTCGAGGATTTCATCGACAAAGCGGCGGATCTCGGCTATGAAGGCGTGATGCTCATGGCCAAGCGGCCGCACCTTTCGTTGCTCGATTACGGTCCGAAAGAGCGCGCGCAATTGCGCCAACATCTGGAGCGAAGAAAACTGCGGGACCTGTGTATCGCGGGCTACAACAATTTCAGCGGCGATATCGAGCACGGCGAGGTGCCGCAGCGCGAGATCCAGGTCTACTACATCTCCGAACTGGCGCGCCTGGTGCACGATCTGGGCGGGACCTTGGTCCGCATCTTCACGGCTTACGAAAACCCCGCAGCCGGCTATACGGCGCAGTGGAACCTTGTAGTAGGCGCGCTTAAGGAGTGCGCTCAACGCGCGCGCGAGTTCGGCGTGACGATTGGCGTGCAGAACCATCACGACATCGGGGCGGGTTACGAAAGCCAATATGATCTGATTCAGGCAGTGTGCGAGCCGAACTGTAAGGCGTTGTTCGACGCCTGGGCGCCGGCCCTACATGGTGAGGACATCGCGGCGGCCGCGCGGAAACTGGCGCCGGTAACGGCACACACGACAATCGCGGCTTATCAGAAACGCCCGCGCTATCATCTTGATGCGGCCGTGGTGAACTATACACCGCTGACGCCCTACGTGCAGGCGGTACCGATCGACGAAGGCTTCATTGATTACCGGAAGTTCCTGGGCGCGTTGCGAGCAGGTGGATTCCATGGCAGTGTCGCGTATGAGATGTGCTCGCCACTACTAGGTGGAGGTTCGATGGAGAACCTCGATCGCTACGCCGCGCGCTTCCTCGAGTTCTTTCACGATTTTCGCAGCCGCTCGGAATCGGTCGCGGCAGATTGAGGGCGTATGAACCGTAGAGACTTCATTCAGACCTCTGCCATCGCGATGGCATCGGGCATGACAGCGCTCGGCGCCAACGACCGCATCAACGTCGCAGTGATTGGCGTGCGCAGCCGCGGACGCGACCACATTACGAGCTACGCCAAACTGCCCGAGGCACGAATCGCTGCGGTGTGTGATATCGACCAGGCGCAGATCGAGCGCGCGGTCGCGTTCACGGAAAAAGTCACGGGCGCCAAGCCGCAAAAGACGTACCAGGACATTCGCAAGCTGCTCGAGGACAAAGATATCGACGCTGTGTCGATCGCCACTTGCAATCACTGGCATGCGCTCGCCACGGTTTGGGCTTGCCAGGCCGGCAAAGATGTCTATGTCGAGAAACCGGCCAGCCACGAGATCTGGGAAGGCCGCAAAATGGTGGAGGCCGCGCGTAAGTACAACCGCATGGTCCAGGTCGGCATGCAGAGCCGCACCACTGAGCACAAGATCCGCGGCATGCAGCTCCTGCGTGACGGAGTGATCGGCAAAGTCTACATGGCGAAAGGCCTGTGTTATAAACGTCGCCCGTCGATTGGCCATCAGCCTGATGGTCTAGTGCCGGCCGGCGTCGATTACAACATCTGGCTCGGCCCGGCGGCCATGCGGCCGTTCAACCCGAATCGTTTTCATTACAACTGGCACTGGTTTTGGGACACGGGCAACGGTGACATCGGCAATCAGGGCGTGCATGAGATGGACATCTGCCGCTGGGGTTTGAACAAGACCACACTGCCCGAGGTTGTGGTGGCCGATGGCGGGAAATACATTTACGACGACGACCAGGAAACTCCCAACACGCAGCTCGCCACGTTCCACTATGACGATTGCGAACTCGTGTTCGAAGTGCGTGGCCTGCTGACCGGCGGAGAGAGCAGCATCGCTTACGACGGCGCCAACTTCATCGGCAACCTGTTTTTCGGCAGCGAGGGCTGGATGTCCATTGACCTGAAAGGTTTCCAAATCTATCGCGGTGAAGGCCGCAAACTTGTTCAGGAAATGAACTACACCGAAAAAGAGCAGTGGGACACCACGCCGCACATCGCGAATTTCCTGAAGGCGGTTCGCAGCCGCAACCGCCAGGACCTCACATGCGACATTGAAGAGGGGCACCTTTCGGCAGCCCTGGTTCACATGGCCAATGTCAGCTATCGCACCGGCCGGAAGCTGCACTTCGATCCGAACGCCGAGCGTTTCGTGAACGACGAGGAAGCCAACAGCTATCTCAAGCGGAAATACCGCGAACCGTTCCTGATTCCTGAGAACGTCTAGTTCTATTTGCAGCTCATCGCGATCAGGCGCTCGGCATGCTTCAAAGCCTCCGCCGTGACTTTCTGGCCCGAGAGCATGCGGCCGATTTCGCGAGTGCGGGCGGCGTCATCCAGTTCTTCGATGGTTGCCACGGTGCGCCCTTTCTGCTCGCGCTTTTCCACGAGATAGTGGTGATCGGCGAAGCAGGCGATCTGCGCCAGATGCGTCACACACAGCACCTGATTATTGGCCGACAATCTCTTGAGCCGCCGGCCGACACCCTCGGCCACCCCGCCACCGATGCCTGCGTCGACTTCATCGAAGACCAGCGTGCGTACGGCGCCATTCGCACGGGCAGGAGCAGAAATGCAGGTTTTGAGTGCCAACGCAATTCGCGAAATCTCACCGCCCGAAGCGATCTTCTCAATTGGCTTCGGCGCTTCACCGAGATTGGGCGACACGAGAAACTCGATAACATCTTTACCTGACGCAGAAGCCTCAGCAGGACGGACGACGATCTCGAAGACCGCGCGCTGCATGGCGAGCGCGGCCAGTTCGGCTTCCACGCGTTTGGCCAGCTTGCCAGCCGCCTCTGTCCGGCGCGCTGTGAGTTGGCCGGCCAGCGCTTCGTACTGATCGCGTAACTTGCTGTGCTCTAAACGAAGCTGGTCTATCCGCTCGCCCGCGTGTTCCACAGCGTCAAGGCTGCGCGCGACCTGATCAAGATAGCCAAGAATCTCTTCGATGGTTGCCCCGTATTTGCGTTTGGCTTTGTCGATAGCCGCGAGCCGCGTCTCGATTTCTTCCAACCGCGTGGGGTTGGCCTCCAAGCGACTGATGTAATCACGCAAGGCATACGCGGCTTCGGATAATGCAATTTCCGCCGGCTTGAGAACTTCGCGAATCTCGCCGAGCGCCGGGTCGATGCGAGTCAGTTCCTCCATTTTTTTTGCCGCCAGTCGCGCGAGCGCAACCGCCGACTCCGGCGAGTCGTAGAGCGCAGCATATGCACCGCCGGCCGTATCGAGAATCCGTCCCAGGTTCTGCAACACCCGGCGTTCGCTCTCGAGCACCGCATCTTCTCCGGGGTGCAAGCGCAGGCTTTCGATTTCCCGCTTCTGGAACTGCCAGAGATCCAGCATGCGGAGTTTTTCCTTCTCGGACCGCTCAACGCCGGCGAGCTCTGAATCGACTCGACGCAAGGCGTGGTAGGTCTCGCTCACCTCATCAATCAGCTTTTGCGCCCCGGCGAAGCCGTCGAGCATATCACGCTGCGTCTCGGTCAAAAACAGAAGCTGCTGATCGTGCTGCCCGTGGATGTCTCCCAAATGCGGCGCGAGCTCGCGCAGCAGAGCGACCGTTGCCGGCCGGTTGGCCACGAACGCGCGCGACTTGCCCCCGCCGAGCACTTCACGCTCGACCAGCAGTTCGCCCTCTTCCACTCCAATGCCGGCCTGCTCCAGCGCCACGCGCACTGCCCGGTCATCGCGCACTTCAAAGATGCCGGAAACGCGCGCGCGATCTTCGCCAGAGCGGATCATCTCGTTGGACGCCCGTCCGCCCAGCAGCAGCCCAAGCGCGTCCACCACAATGGACTTCCCGCTGCCGGTCTCTCCCGTCAACAAATTCAGTCCGGCGTGAAAGCGCACGCGCAAACGGTCGACCACGGCGTAGTTCTCGACCGTCAACTCCACCAGCATCGAGCCGATTATACGAAGTTTGATCGGGCGCCCGGCGTCGCGCCGTCATTAGCAAACATTTCTGTGGCGAAATGTTTCGGACATTCAGTGATTTGTAGCGATTCAGGGCCATTCCTATGTTACATTTGCAAGTGAGGAGACAGTTTGGATCCAACGATCCTGGCACTTTTCCTGCAAACCTCGGTCTGGGAAATGGTGGTGGGCCGGGCCACCCCGCTTACTTTCGCTGTGTTTCTGATTCTATTGCTGTTCTCGGTCTTCTCCTGGACCATCATTTTCGCGAAATGGGGCTCTTTCAGGCGCGCGCGGCGTGCCGATGCCCGTTTCCTTCGCGCATTCCGCAAGGCCAACGCGCTGGATGCCGTCATGGTCGCGAGCGAGCAGTTTCGCCCGTCGCCGCTGGTGGCCGTGTTCGATTTTGGTTATGAAGAAGTGGCGCGCCAGGTGAAATCGCGCGGCACAATCAACAACAAGATCGCACTCGAGCGCACGCTGCAACTGGGAACCAGCGAAGAGATCACGAAGCTGGAACGCAACATGGGCTGGCTGGCGACGACGGCGTCGGTCAGCCCATTCATTGGCCTGTTCGGCACTGTGATCGGCATCATTCGTGCCTTCGACCAGCTTGGCCAGCAAGGCAGCTCGAGCTTGCGCGCGGTGGGTCCTGGCATTTCCGAGGCGCTCATCGCGACGGCGCTCGGCTTAGCCGCAGCCATACCCGCCGCGATCTTCTACAACTACTTCGGCCATAGGATCAAGGAAATGGGATCGCGCATGGATGATTTCTCGCTCGAGTTCCTCAACATGACTGAGCGTACCTATGGAGAGTAAGCGGTGGCGATAGCGGTCAACGGTGGTGGCTCCTCGGGTCGTCGGCGGTCTTACGGAGGCGGCGCGCTCTCCGAAATTAACGTGACACCCTTTGTCGACGTGGTGCTCGTGCTGCTGATCATCTTCATGATGACGGCGCACGTAATGGAGTTTGGCATCGAAGTAGATGTACCCAAGACAAGGTACACCAAGGACAGCGCCAAGGACCTTCCCGTCATCAACATTACGCGTGACGGCAACCCTTATCTAAATGACAAGCCGATCAACATCCATGAATTGGGCCCGGTTCTGCAAAGCCGTTACCATGGCCAGTCCGTTTATGTCCGGGCGGATCGTGGCGTGACCTGGGACGTGGTTGCCCAGGTTCTGAGCGAGCTTAGCGCCGCCAAGATCACGGTAAATATGGTGACGCAGCCGGAGGACTCCGCGGAAAAACGAGGGCGCTGATGCCTCACGTCGACATCCTGGACGAGCCGGAACCGCTGAAAGGTCCGCTGACGGGTTCGATTGCGCTGCATGTCTCGGTCGCTCTGGCACTCACGCTGGTTTCCATCATTGGTGGCCGGCGCGAATACTGGGGTGACCGCAATTCCGGCGGAGGGTCCGCCATGATCGTGAATGTGGTTGGCCAGGTGCCGTTGCCGGCCCACGGGGGAATAGTAAATCCGGTGGCAAACGACACCCAGTCCGAGGTACCCGAGCCTAAGCCGGACAAGGTGCAGCAAACGAAGGTCAAGGAACCCGAGCCGGACGCCATCCCGTTGCCGAGCCGCACAGCACCCAAGAAGCCATCCCACAAGGAGTCAAGCGTGAATACGTATCGCGCTAAACAAAATGACCGCCCTAACCAGCTCTACAGCCAGGAGGGTCAGGCGCTTAGCTCCCCCATGGTGGGTATGGCTGGATCAGGCGGCGTAGGCGTTGGCCGCGGGTCGCCCTTTGGCGATCGCTTTGGGTACTATGTGGACTTGCTCAAACAAAAAGTCGCACAGAACTGGCGTACCGGCGATGTCGATCCACGGATACGCACGGCGCCGCCCGCCGTGGTGACTTTCAACATCCGGCGGGATGGCTCGATTAACAGCATTCGGTTGGCGCAAACCAGCGGGAACCTGGCGCTCGACCTTTCCGCGGAACGTGCGATTCAGGATGCGGCCCCATTTCCTGCGCTGCCCCCGGCTTTTGACAAAAATGAAGTTTCCATTGAGTTCTGGTTTCAATTACAACGATGAATAAGAAGCTGATCTTCGCAACGCTTGCCGCACTCCTATTTGCGATCCCGGTTACGACCTGGGCTCAAGACAACACGGTGATCATCAAGCTGGTCGGCTCCCAGAAGCCGGTGATGGCCGTACCCGACCTTCGCGGTTCCGGCACGACCCAGAATTTCATGGGGGCGTTCAATGATACGCTTTTCGGCGACCTGCAAAACTCGGGTCTCTTTACCATGGCGCCGAAGGGCATGTATCCCTTGCAGGTGCCGCAACGCCCCGAGGATTTCCGCCAGCCAGCCAGGCCCGGCGAATCCATGGGGGGGCTGGCGCTCGCCGATTGGGCTTCGCCGCCGGTCAGCGCAAACTTCCTGGCGACGGGCTACACCGCCGAGCAGAACGGCCAGATTGTGCTATACGGCTGGCTTTTCGATGTCGGCCAGCCCAATCTGGCTAACGCGCAGATCCTGGGCAAGCGTTACTTCGGATCAGGGGACGAAGCCGGGGCGCGCAGCGTGGCACACCAGTTCGCCGCCGACATCCTGGCGCACTGGGGCGGAATATCCCTCTATGGAACAAAAATCTACTTCGTTTCGAACCGGACGGGCCACAAGGAAATCTGGTCGATGGACCCGGACGGCTCCAACCAGAAGCAGCTCACCTCATTTAAGTCGATCTCGATCATGCCCGCGATATCGCCTGATGGCAGTAAACTAGCGTTTACTAGCTTCGCCAGCGGAAATCCTGCTATATTTATACTCTCAACGGAGACTGGGCGCCGGTTACCGTTTTACAACCAGCGGGCATCGCTGAATGCCACCCCTGACTTCACGCCGGATGGGAAGCAGATATTGTATGCTTCCTCGGCCAGCGGGTACGCTCAGATCTACGTAGCGAATTTGGATGGGAGTAATTTGAGGCGGATCTCCTCGTCACGCGCCATCGAGGTAGAGCCAAAAGTGAATCCCAAAACCGGGAACGACATCGTATTTGTTTCCGGGCGAACCGGCCCACAACAGATTTTCCGGATGAATTTCGATGGGACCGGCGTTGAGCGGCTCACGAACGGGGAAGGCGAAGCTTCCAATCCATCCTGGAACCCGAACGGGGAGGTCATGGCATTTGCATGGACCCGTGGGTTTGCTACCGGGAACTTCAACATTTTTCTGATGGATGTGGCATCGCGGGACTTCAACCAGCTGACTCACAGCGAGGGGCGAAACGAAAACCCGAGCTGGGCGCCCGACGGGCGGCACTTAGTCTTTATGTCCACGCGCAGCGGCACTCATCAGATCTACACCATGCTGGCCGATGGCACCCAGGTGCATCAGTTGACCTCGGCAGGGAACAACCAGACGCCGGTGTGGGGGAAGGCGCCGAATTTTTGAAACATTTCTGGAGGCAGAGATCATGTTGCTGAAACGGAATTGGAGCGTCATCTGGATCGCTATTGCGCTGGTTGTATTCGCAGCAGGTTGCAAGAAGAAGGCAGCCCCGCCGCCACCGCCGCCGCCACCACCTAAGCAGGAGGCAGCGCCACCACCACCTGCCGCGCCGGACATCAGTGAGTTTTCGGCCGAGCCGTCCACCATTGAGCGGGGTCAATCGTCGACACTGAGATGGACGGTGACCAATGCCAATCAGATTACGATCGACAATGGGGTCGGCTCGGTGCAAGCCAGCGGCAGTCGCAGCGTGTATCCCAACGAAACCACCACTTACACGTTGAGGGCCGCCGGTCCCGGAGGAGCGCTCAGCAAGAGCGCCACGGTCACCGTGACTGCGCCGCCGCCTCCTCCTCCGCCGCCGGCCAAGCCAAACTTGACCGAGCGCATCAGCGCCTTGCAGGATGCCTATTTTGACTATGACAAGAGCGACATCCGCGACGATGCGCGCGCGACGCTCACTAAAGATGCCGACTTGCTGAAGGCCATCTTCCAGGACTTCCCGGATGCCGTGATCACCATCGAGGGGCACTGCGACGAGCGTGGATCGGCCGAGTACAACCTCGGGTTAGGCGATCGCCGCTCCACCTCCGCCAAGGATTTCCTGGTGCAATTGGGCGTTGCCGGTGACAAGCTGAAGACCATCAGCTACGGCAAGGAACGGCCGGTTTGCACGGAGTCCACCGAGGACTGCTGGCAGCGCTGCCGCCACGTGCACTTCTCGGCAGGCCAATAACCACATCGGGTAGGACACCTCGCCGAAGCTGGTGGACAGGCACTGGCGGGTGTCCTACCCTCATATTGAGGAGGCCAGCATGAAATTCCGCCGGCTGATCGCAGCCGTAGTGTTCTTTTTTCCAGTCCCTTGTCCGGCAGCCAGCAAAGAGATCGTAGAGTTGCAGCGTGATGTGGCGCAGTTACAGGATCAGGTCCGCACGCTGCAAAGCACCCTCGACACCAAAATGGCGACGCTCACCACACAAGTGCAGCAGGCCGCGGATGCCGCCACGCGAACCGCCACGGCTCTCGCCGGATTGCAGGGCGGCATTCAAGAGCAACTGCGCGAGCAGGGAAAGACCGTGTCCGGTCCGGTAGCCAATCTGAGCTCCAAGATTGACGACTTGACTACCGCCTTTCAGCAGGTGCAGAACGGGATGGCCGATGTCACTACGCGGTTGGCCAATCTCGAGCAGCAGATGAAGGATCTGAGCAATCAGGTCCGTACCATCAACACGCCAGCGGCCGCTCCGCCATCTCCAGGCGGAATGGCCTCATCGTCCGGAACATCCGGCGTGCCGCCGGTCGATGGCGGCACGCTTTACGCCAATGCCGATCGCGACCGCCTGGGCGGGAAGAAGGATCTCGCCTTGCAGGAGTATCAACAGTACCTCCAGTATTTCGCTGACGGGGCGCTGGCGCCGAATGCGCAGTTCTGGATCGGCTACATTTACTACGCGCAGGGCGATTACGACAATGCGCTGAAGGCGTTCGATGAGGTGCTGGTGCGGTTTTCTCCTAATGCGAAGACACCGGATGCTTATCTATGGAAAGGCACCACACTGGTGAAGCTGGGCCAACGCACTGCCGGCGCCAAGGAATTTCACCAGGTAATCAAACTGTATCCCAGCAGTGAAGCCGCCACGAAAGCCAAGGCCCAGCTTAAGCAGTTGGGCCTTTCCCCCTCAGCAGCCCGCAAGCATTAGTCCTCTCCAGGTCTCTTCGTTTTCTCCCCCGTCTGCATAATCCCTGGCCCAGTTGAGAGAATAGGCGGTATATGGAGCAGAATTTCGCCGGCGGCCGGCCACGGCTCACGACTTACGAAGAACTCGCTAAGATGATCGACCACTCCCTGGTGCGGCCCGAGCTGACCGACGAGCAGGTCATCGCGGGCTGTGAGCTCGCCAAACGCTATCACGTGGCAAGCGTGAGCGTCCGGCCGTGCGATGTAGATGTAGCCGTACGCCTGCTAGGCGGGTCGGGCGTAACGGTAGGCAGCATTGCCGGCTTTCCGCACGGTTCCTCCACCACAGCCGTTAAGCTATACGAGATTCGTGACGTGCTTCGACGCGGCGCCAGAGAAGTCGACATGGTGCTGAATATTTCCCGGCTGCTGTCACGTCAGTTCCAATACGTCGAGACGGAGCTTTTACAGTGCGCCGAAGAGTGCCACCAACAAGGCGCGCTGCTGAAAGTAATTTTCGAAAACGCTTATCTCACCGATGAGCTGAAGATCGTCGCCTGCCGCATCTCCGCGCGAGCGGAAGCGGATTTTGTCAAGACCTCCACGGCATTTGCTCCCACCGGCTACACCATCGAGGACTTGAAGCTCATGCGCAAGCACACTCCCGAACGCGTCGGGGTAAAAGCCGCGGGCGGTGTGCGCACCCTCGAGAAAGCCCTCGAAGTATATGACGCCGGCTGCTCCCGTTTCGGCGCCACGGCCACCGCCGCCATTCTGGATGCTTGGAAGGCGCGCCTCAGCCAGTCTGCGGAGAAAGTGGCTTCCTAACGTTTTTGCCGTGGTATTCTAAGAACCTCGCGAACGGCCATGCCGCAGAAACGGCCCTTCCCTCGCATTTGTATCGCCCTCGGGCTTCCAGACGCCGCCAAATTGCTGGAACACGCCCGCCAGGAAGCTGCTGCGGGCGAGACATTCTTCGAATTCCGCCTGGACTATCTGGACAACCCCGAACGAGGGATCACGGTCATTCGAGAGTTGCTCAAGGAGCACCCCGGTTGCCTCGTACTAGCTACCTGCCGCCGCCATCAGAACCAGGGCAAGTTCAATGGAAGCGTGGAAGATCAGTTACGTATACTCGATCTCGCGGTCAGCGCCGGTGCGAAGGCAATCGACGTAGAGATTGAGACGGCCGAGGCCGCTTCCGAGCGTTTAAGCGGGTTCCGCGGGCGCTGCCAGATTGTCATCTCGTACCATAATTTCGAAACCATGCCGCAGCTCGACGCTCTCGTTAAACGCATGACGCTGCTCCCCGCGGATGCATACAAAATCGTGACTACCGCGCGCAAGCCTTCCGACAATGCGCGCGTCCTCGGGCTGGCCCGCGCCTACGCTCGCACGCCGCTCGTTGTTCTCGCTACCGGCGAACTCGGATTTCCGACCCGCGTGCTGTCCCCTTCGTTCGGTGGAATGTATACTTACGCCGCTCCGCTAGCCACACAAGGAACCGCCTCGGGTCAGGTGAGTGCGCGCCTGTTACGGCATCTTTACCGCATCGACAAGATTTCGAGGGCCGTAAAGGTGTACGGCGTGATCGCCGATCCGATCCGTCACTCGATTTCACCTGCCGTTCACAACCGCGGCTTCCAGGCACGCCGGATCGACGGCGTTTATCTTCCCTTCCTGGTCTCGCCGCTGCAACTCCGGGATTTCTTCATCCTGGCCGACAGGATTCCTATCTCCGGATTCAGCGTCACCATCCCGCATAAGCAAAAGGTGGTTCGGTATCTCGACGCTGTCGATCCGCTAGCGCGCCGCATCGGCGCTGTCAATACGGTCTGGCGCAAGGCCGGGAAATGGCGCGGCACCAATACCGATGCGGAAGCCGTACTGGCGCCCTTGAGCCGCCACATGCGGCCCGCCAAGGCTTCGGTGTTAATCGTCGGCAACGGCGGCGCGGCTCGCGGCGCTGCCTGCGCGCTCATCGATGCCGGGGCGAAAGTTTCCATCGTAGGCCGCAATCCCGACCGCGTCAGGGCCCTCGCCCGGCTCTGTGGCGCCGAACCCTTGCTGCGTGAGCAGGCCGACCAACGCGGTTTTGACGCGTTGGTACACGCCACGCCCGTGGGCATGTTTCCGCACGCCGAGGAATGTTTCTTCAACGGCAGGATTCCGGCTGATATCGTCTTCGACATGGTCTACAATCCTCTCGAAACCGCGCTCATTCGTCGGGCCCGCGCGGAAAATAAGGTTGTGGTGCCGGGCATCGAGATGTTCATCGAGCAGGCGGTGCGCCAATTCGAGATCTGGACCGGTGAATCCGCGCCGCGCGCGGTGATGGAAAAAGCCGCGCTGGAGGCATTGGAGCAGAAAGCATGAGTCACAGAATCACCCGCCGGCACTTGGCTAGAGCACTCGGATCGGTTGCCGGTATCGCTGCCGTGCGCGCACAGGCCCCATCCACCGGCCAGCCCCAAGACTTCGACGCGGCGGCTCAAGAGCAGATTCGCAAGTACAGACAGGCCCTGGCGAAAGTCGATCTGCCCGTGTCCACCGAGCCGGCCTTCCTGTTCAAAGCCTGATGGCCGCGGAAATCAACGACGACATTTTCTTCGCCACCATCGGCGAGTTGGATTCCCGGCTGAAGGCCAGGGAGTTTTCGGACGTCGATCTCGTGCGCGCCTTCGCGCAGCGTCTGGAACAGCTCGGCCCACGCTATAACGCGCTGGCGCTGCCTCTCACTGAGGTCGCCATCCGCCGCGCGAAGGAGGTCGATAGCGATCTCAAGCGCGAGCGTTACCGCGGACCGCTGCAGGGCATTCCATTCGGCGCCAAGGATCTCCTCAGTTACGCGAATCACCCGACCACTTGGGGCGCTCGCCCGTATGCCGCACAAGTGTTCGACTACACCGCGACCGCTCTTCAGAAGCTCGACAAAACCGGTGCCGTGCTGATTGGAAAGCTCGCCATGGTGGAGCTTGCCGGAGGCGGCGGTTATCGCTTCCCATCCGCATCTATGTTTGGCCCGGGCCTTAACCCCTGGGACCGCACACGCTGGTCCGGGGGTTCCTCCAGCGGATCTGCCAGCGCCGTGGCCGCCGGCCTGGTCCCGTTCGCTCTCGGTTCGGAAACCTCCGAATCCATTCTCACGCCTGCTGCGTTCTGCGGCGTCACCGGCTTGCGGCCCACCTATGGCCTGGTCAGCCGTTACGGCGCCATGGCGCTTTCCTGGACCATGGATAAAATCGGGCCTTTGTGCCACTCCGCCGAAGATTGCGGCTTGGTGCTGGCGGTCATTGCAGGCGGTGATCACGCCGATCCCGGCTCGGCCCACAAAGGTTTTTACTACGCGCCGCAATACGCCCGCCCGGTGAAAACCCTGCGCATCGGCTATGCACCCGCCGATTTTGCGGAATGGGCTCAGCCCGCTGCACGGCCCGCGTTTGAGCAAGCGCTGGCCGTCATTCGTGAAACCGGAGCGCAACTCGTCGAAACCAGGCTGCCTGATCTTCCATACAGCGCTCTCACTGCCACCATCATCCAGGCGGAAGGCGCTTCCGTCTTCGAGCCGCTGATCGCAAGCGGCCGGGTGCAGGAACTGGCGGATGCCAAACAGATTGCAGGCTTGAAAGCAGGGCTGGAGATATCGGCCAATGATTACCTGAAGGCCATGCGTATCCGCTCCCAGTTGCAACACAAGATCCGGCTCCTGTTCGTCGATGTCGACGTGCTGATCTCACCCAGCCGTTTCGGTCCTGCTCCAAAAGTCACCGAGCCACTGGACAAGAACCCTTCCGGCCAGACTCCCAAGGATCTCGGCCTGAGCGCCCTGATTCCAGCGGGCAATCTTGCTGGACTCCCCGCGCTATCGCTGCCTTGCGGGTTTACGGACGGCCTGCCGCTGGGAATTCAGTTGGTTGGCCCGGCATTCTCCGAAGGCGTTCTACTGACTGTAGCGAAGGAATTTCAAACCCGCACCGACTGGCACCGCAAGCGGCCCAAGGTGTAGGGCTCTCCGCGCGCGAAGCTACAATGAGATCATGGCGCGCGCCGTCAGTCCGCAACTTTCGGTCGAGCGCTTTTTCCAGCTTGCCATCCTCGGTCTCGTCACCAGCGGTTATCTCGCGGTAGCAGGCTCCGGTTATCTCGACACGCCCACCGTTGTTGTCACCGGGCTGGGATTGCTGTTGCGCGCGCTCCTGGTCATGGAGGTCATACGCCTGGAATTCTCCGCCGGCCTCGTAACCCTGGTAACTCTGGGCTACATCGCCTTCTATCCCGTCGATTACTTTTTCCTGTCCCAATCCTTTCTGCAAGCCACCATTCATCTGGTCTTTTTCCTCGCGGTCGTGAAAATTCTGACCGCAAGCACTAACCGCGACTATCTCTACGCCGGTGCCATCGCGTTTCTCGAAATTCTTGCCGCGGCGATTCTGTCTGCCAGCTTAAATTTTCTTTTGTTCCTCGGCTTCTACCTGCTCTGCGCTATGGCTGCCTTTACCAGCGCTGAAATCCGCCGGGCTATGCAGAAGCCGCATCAGATTGCGCGCCTCGGCCTGCGCCGTTTTCATCTCCGGCTCGCGGCCGTCGCCGCATCCGTGACCCTGGGCATTCTGGTTCTCACGGCGGGCCTGTTTTTCCTGCTGCCCCGCGGCGCCAATGCCTCTCTGAGCCGCCTGGTTTCCCACCGCGTTCACGTACCGGGCTTCTCCAACGAGGTAACACTCGGCGAAATCGGTGAGATCAAGAATGATTCGAGCGCCGTGATGCACGTCCGCGCTGAGTCACCGCACTTCCCGGACAACCTCAAGTGGCGCGGCGTTGCCTTGAGTGATTTCGACGGCAAGCGCTGGTCGAATCCGCCTGGCGAAGGGCCGACCGTGCGCCTGGAGGATGGCTGGACGCTCGTCACCGATTGGCCGCACGTCGGACATCCTCTCTACTACCACGTAACGCTCAATGCGGTCGATTCCAATGCCCTGTTCGTCGCCGGACTGCCCTCGCATGTGCGGCCGGAGCGTATTAGCCCCGGTCTTCCCGGCTTACAAAACGATGTGGTCCGCGGCCCGAACGACAGCCTGCGACTGCGCTTTCTCCCGCCCGGCAACTTCCGCTACTCCGTCTCCGGCGTTCTGGAAAGTCCTTCTCTGGTCGTAGATCACGCCCCTTTGTTCCCTGCGGCACGCGAGCACTACCTGCGGCTACCGCGAATCGATCCGCGCGTGCGGGAACTCGCTGAACAAGTGACGGCCGGACTGTTCACACAATTCGCCCGAGCCCGCGCCATCGAGAATTATCTACGCCGCTCCTACGGCTACGCGCTGGAGTTCCCCGATCACGAGCCGAAAGACCCGATCGCATATTTCCTGTTTGAGCGCAAGAAAGGCCACTGCGAATACTTCGCCTCCGCCATGGCGGTCATGTTGCGCGCCATTGGCATCCCCTCGCGGCTGGTCAACGGCTTTCAAAGTGGAACGTTCAACCCGATTTCTGGTCAATATGTCATTCGCGCCTCCGACGCGCATAGTTGGGTAGAGGCGTACCTCGAGGCCCGGGGCTGGACTACGTTCGATCCCACACCGTCCGACCCGTCCGCCCACAATGGGGGTTTGCTCGCCCGGTTCGCTCTGTGGACCGACGCTGCCGATACCTTCTGGCAAGACTGGATCCTGCGATATGATCGAGGCCGGCAATTCTTCCTCGCCGCTCAATTGGATGGTGCAAGCCGGCGCTTGCGTCTCGGGTGGCTGGGCGGCTGGAGTGGCATCTTCGGCCAATGGCGGGTGCAAATCGCCGCCAGGCTCAAAACATATGGACCCGCGCTGGCCGTACTTGTCGCCCTGGCCACAGCGCTGGTGTTTGCAGGTCCGCGCGCGTTTCGCTCGTTGCGCATGCTGCATCGCGTCCGGCGCGTCCGCGAGGGTCAGGTGTCGGCCGGCGACGCCACAATCTTATACCAGCGCATGCTCGACGTGCTGCGTAATCGTGGTTTTCAAAAGCCTGCCTGGTTCACGCCGCGCGAGTTCGCCGCCTCCCTCCCCGCCGAAACCGGTATGCTGGTCGATCAGTTCACCGCTGCATATAATGATGTCCGCTTTGGCGGCAAGCTCGACGCTGCACCTCGCCTGACCCTGCTGCTCGAAGAATTGGAAACCGGGCGGACAGGTATCCCGACAATCTGATCTCTTCGGCCACTGCCAAGCCCTGCAATCGAGATAGAATCATCTCTGGCTTCACGAAATGAGCGCGCCCAACCCGATCTACCCGGCAGCGTCCGCAGGCAAACTGGAGGAAGTGCTTCGCCTCACCATTGCGCATTTCCACGCTGATACCGGCACCATTCACCTTCTGGAAGCCGACGGCGTACTGCACCTGAAAGCCGCCAGCGACGGGATTCCCGAGCCCATCCTGAAAGCCGTGGAACTCGTCCCCATCGGCAAAGGAATGGCCGGCCTCGCGGTCGAGCGGAAACAACCCGTCAGCGTTTGCAACCTGCAAACTGACGCCAGCGGCAACGCCCGCCCGGGCGCTAAAGCCACCGGCATGGAAGGCGCCCTGGTGGTGCCCATCCTCCTGGGTGAAAAGGCTGTCGGTGCGATCGGCATCGCCAATCGGAAACCGCGCACCTTCACACCCCAAGAGACCGCCGAGCTGATCAACATCGGGCGCGCCATTGCCCTGGCTAAGGATTCTCAACACCTATGATGAATAACGATCTCAGCCGCCGTAGTTTCGTATCAGCTTCCGTCGCCGCTTCGAGCGCTGCCCTGCTCCCGGCCCAATCGCCCAACGATACCGTCCGCGTTGCCTTCATCGGCGTCGGCAATCGCGGCTCCTATCTGCTCCGGAACATGCTCAAGGTGCCGGGAATAAACGTCGTCGCTATCTGTGACATCGATCCCGATCACTTGAAGAGTGCGGTCGACGCCGCCGTAGCCGCCGGCCATACCCCCGAGGCTTATACCGAGTTTCGCAAAATGCTCGACCGCAAAGACATCGATGCCGTCGTGATCGCCACCCCGGTCGACCTTCACAAAGAGATGGCCATCGCGGCGCTCGAAGTGGGCAAGAACGTCTACTGCGAAAAGCCCATGGCGCTCAACCCGGAGCAGTGCCGCATGGTCGCCAATGCCGCCAAGAGCGCCAAAGGCATCTTCCAGGCCGGCTTCCAGTTGCGCCATGATCCCAATCGCGCAGCCTCAATGAAACTCATCCACGAGGGCGGTATCGGCAAAGTGCTGTTCCTTCAGGCCTACCGCCATACCGGCGACCTGCCGCGCCAGACGCTCTGGTATTTCGACCGCTCCCGCTCCGGCGACAATATCGTCGAACAGGCTTGCCACATCATCGACCTGATGGTCTGGGCCGCGGGCAGCCATCCGCTGCGCGCCTACGGCACCGGCGGCATCAATCTCTACAAGGACGAGCCGCCCGGCCGCACTACCATGGACAATTACGCCGTCATCTATGATTTCCCCAACGATGTGCGCTTCGTCTTTAGCCACATCTATTTTGATCCTCCACATTTCTCCGGAATCAAAGAACGTGTGTACGGCTCCCAGGCCGCCATCGACATCGCTACCGCTACCCTAATCGAGCTCAGTAAGCAGGCGCAACCGCGGACCCTCGAGGTGCCCGACGCCGCCCAGGATTCCACGTACCTGTCGCTCGCCGCGTTTATCGATAACGCCCGCGGCAGGAAAACACCGTTGAACGACGCCGAGTCCGCTCGCATCTCCACCCTGACCGCCATGATGGGCCGCAAGTCCATTTATGAAAAGCGCGCGGTCGACTGGGCGGAAGTAGATGTATAGCCGGCCCGCCTGCTACTTCGCGAACTGAATCGTAGAGTCCGCGCTGAACCGCTTGTAGTTGCTGTAGCGGATTTGCAGCCGGATGCGTTGCAGCCCTGTGCGAAACGCCAGCGTATCATCCGCGTACGTGAAAACAGGGAACCAGTGTTTCCCATCGACTGGCTCGCGCACCGTCGTAAAACGTGGAAACAGATTCTCCTCTTTCGCCGTATGCAACTGCGGTACCGCCTGCCCTTCGGAACGGATGATGGCGAAGTCATCTTTCTTGATCCACAGCATGCCATCGAACAACCTCTGCCCAGAGAGAATCTGGCGCGGCTTCACCTGGAGCACCCAGCAATCTACGTCGTCGATCTTTTCATCGCCGCGAGGTTTGGTTTCGTAGAGTGACAGCAGCTCGTCTACCAGCACGAAGGGCTGGATGTTGCGGATGTCGGCGAAATCCTCGTCCGTTAACTTGAGGTTCTTCAGCGTCTCTAACGGCGCTCCGATCATCACCTCGGTGCGCTCTGCGGCCGGGGAAAAAATCACGTCCCGCACTTCGTGATATTGCCCCACCATGGCGCCGCGATCACTCAGCTCTTCGACGGTCACCGTCTGCCGGTAGGTGTAATGGCCGCGCGCCTGCTGCGTTTCCGTTTCCACCTGTGCCGCCCGGCGCGCCAGGTTGGCAGGCGGTTCTTGCGCGAGTGCCGCCAGCCCCGATGCTAGAATGATGCCGATGCATCCCAGGCTCGGCGCCTTCCGCGCGGCCCTGTTGACCGGCTGGATGGGGTTGAGCGCCGCTGGTATCCTGTACGCCCGCCAGAAAAATATTCCTCTGTGGGCGGCCGTTCCCATCATCGCCGCGTTCCTTGTCGAGTTTTCATTTTATCTGGTTCCCAGTTTCGAGACCGTCCGCAACTGGCTCTGCAATACGCTTTCGCGCCGGTGGCTTGCCGCTGCCGTTGCTCTTAGCGCAGTCCTGCCCTACCTCATCTACAGCATCCCTACCGGCGAGTTCCACTGGACGGCGTTCGCCACGTTGTGCGCCCTGATCGCGGCCGTGTCGTTCTGGTATGTCGCGCTCGGACCTTCCATCGTGGCCGACGCTCTGTTTCTTACTTTGCTGGCCGCGATTATCCTGACCCGCTCCTTCGATCACATCTATACATCCTCCGCCGTCAAGGGCATCTCCATCCTCGGCCATCTCATGTTGATCCATACCGGAGCGCTGGCGGTGCTCGTCGTGCGCGGCGGCGAGCGCGTAGCCTTCGGTTTCATTCCCACCCAAAAGGAATGGATCATCGGTGTCCGCTATTTCTTCTATTTCATCCCTCTCGGTTTTCCATTGGCCATATGGCTCGGCGTTGCCCATCTCAGCTTCACCGCAGGTGTGCTTCTGTGGAAAGCATTGGCTTATTTTTTCGGCGCCCTCTGGGTAATCGCGCTTTCCGAAGAATTCTATTTCCGCGCCCTCCTACAGCACTGGCTGACCGCGTGGACCGGCAGGCCCTGGCCCTCGCTTGTCGCCGCATCCATTCTCTATGGCGCTGCTCATCTTGGATTTCGGGCCTTTCCTAATTGGAAAATGGCTCTGGTCGCCGCAGGCCTCGGATGTTTTTGCGGCATGGCGTTTCGAAAGGCCGGCAGCATGCGTGCCAGCATGGTCACGCACGCGCTGGTCGTCGCTCTTTGGCGTACTTTGTTCGTTTCTTGACATAATATCTAGGTCGCGGTTGTACGAAATGTAACCGATGCGGCCGGAATTGCGTCGGAGTTTCATAATGAAGCGTCGAAATTTCGGTACGTTCCTGCTGATATTTTCCTGCCTGGGCGTGCTGCGCGCTGCTCCCTCAGCCGCATTTTCCGGCCGCTATGCGCTGATTCTCTCCGACCCCTCGGCCGCCGAGTTCGCGCAGGCACATCGCAATGCGCGGCAGGCGGTCGAAAACCATCGTCAGCAGCTTCGCGACGCGCAATCGTCTTTGCGTAGCCAGTTGGCAAACCGCCATTACACGGTGACGGGCTCAGTGCAAACCGTGCTGAATGCAGTCTTCGTCATCGCTACGCCGGCGCAGGTAGCCGAACTACGAAGCCTGCCGGGCGTCAAGGCCGTCCGGCCCCTGCGCCGCTTTCATCTCAACCTCGATCGCGCGGTGATCGTCATCAACGCCAATCCGAAAGGATGGGACCTCGTCGGCGGACCGGCCAATGCTGGAAAAGGCCTGAAGATCGCCATGATCGACACCGGCATCGACATCACCCACCCTGCATTCCAGGATCCCTCCCTCTCCATTCCCGCCGGTTTTCCAAAGTGTGACGTCCCGTCCGACTGCGTCAACTTCACCAACAGCAAAGTCATTGTGGCTCGCAGCTATATCAAGCTACTGGCCGCCGGCAGCGGGACCCCCGCCACCACGACGCCCGACGATTACTCCGCCCGCGACCGGGATGGTCATGGCACTTCCACCTCGATGTGTGCGGCCGGTGAAACCAACTCCGGACCCGTCACCACCATTACCGGTGTCGCGCCTAAGGCCTATCTGGGCAACTACAAAGTTTTTGGCGATCCCGAGGTCAATGGGTTTACCACCGGCGATGTCATCATCGCGGCTCTTGAGGATGCCCTCAATGACGGGATGGACATCGCCTCCCTCTCGCTCGGCAGCACCGCGTTCTCTGGCGCGCTCGATACTGGCTCCACCTGCGGCGAACCTGCGGGTTCCCCTTGTGATCCTGAAGCATACGCCGTCGAAAACGCGATCCAATCCGGAATGCTGGTCGTGGCCGCTGCCGGCAATGAGGGCGCGAACGGTGATCTGACCACCTCAGATGGCACAACCGTCACCACCCTCAACACCATTGATAGCCCCGGCGACGCCCCGTCCGCCATTTCCGTTGCCGGCAATCAGAACGGCCACACGTGGACGTCGGCCGTGCTCGTCACCAGCTCCAATGCTCCCTCCACTATCCAGAACATTCAGGCCCAGGCCAGCCTCGATGGCCCGCAGCCGGGCAGAACCACCGCCCCTTTGTTCGACGTCGGTCCCATAACCGGCGATCCGCTCGGCTGCAACACCATTCCCGGCGGCGCTCTTAGCGGCGACTTAGCCCTCATCGAGCGGGGAACCTGTGACTTCTCCACCAAAGTATTCAACGCACAGGCCGCCGGTGCTGTCGGAGTGATCGTCTACGATACCAGCACAAGCACCCCCATTACGGCCGTAGGCTTGTTCGGAACTGCCATTCCCATGGCTATAATCGCCGAACCCGGAGCCTCCGCCCTTCAGAGCTTCACCGACGCTAATCCCGGCTCCCCGGCAACTCTGGAATCCGTAGCGATAGGTCAGGACTCCGACATCATGGCCTACTTCTCCTCGCGCGGACCCACCATCGACGGCATGATGAAGCCTGACGTGACCGCCGTAGGAACCGATCTCTACATGGCAGCCGAGCGCTTCAATCCCGATGGAGATCTCTACGGCCCGGATGGTTACACCATCGCCGACGGTACCAGCTTCGCTACCCCGCAAGTGACCGGTACTGCCGCTCTGGTCAAACAGGCACACCCGAACTTCACGCCCGCCGAGCTGAAGTCTGCCGTCGTCAATACCGCGGTGGGGAACGTGCTCACCGAAACTGCCTTCACCGGATCGCAAGCCGGCGCCTCAGTTCCGGCTTTCCTCATCTCCCAGGGAGCCGGCCTCCTTAACGTGGCCGCGGCCCTCTCCAGCACAGTCGCCATCGATCCGGCGGCGGTGTCATTCGGATACCTGGGAACGGGTGCCTTCCCGCCGGCGGGCCAGCAGCTCAAACTCACCAATACAGGCTCCTCTACCCTCAATCTCACGCTGGCCGTGAACCAGATCACCACCGATGCCAACGCCAAGGTCAGCCTTAGCTCGAACTCCATCTCGCTCGCCGCAGGCCAGTCGGACACTGTCACCGCTTCGCTGGGCGGCACCATGCCCGTTGCCGGCAGTTACCAGGGATTCATTACCATCACCGGCGGAGCCGAGGTTCTGCAAGTGCCCTATCTGTATATACTGGGGGATGGCGTGCCCTATAACACCACGCCGGTTCTCAGCATTAGCGATTTCGATTGTACGGTCGGCCAGACCCTCCCCGACGGTGGCCTCGCCTTCCAACTCATCGATCAGTACGGCGTCCCCATTTCCGGCACGGCGATAACCTGGAGCGTCAATACGGGTGGAGGCTCGATCAGTAGCGACCCCAACCTCACCGACTCTGCCACCGAAGCCATCCCGGGTACGCCCGGCCTCGGTTTCGCCACGGCTACCTGCGGCCCTCAACCCGGCCCTCAAGAGTTTCAGGCGCTGGTGGCCGGTATGCAGGTTTTGTTCGATGGAACGGCGCGCTTGAATCCCACCATTGCCCCAAACGGCGCCGTGAATGCAGCCAGCTTCCTGGTGGGCAACGGTGTCGCGCCAGGCTCCTACGTGACTCTGTTCGGCACCGGTTTGAGCGACACGACCGACAGCTTCACCACGCCCTATCTCCCCTTGGCCATCGACTATGCCAGCGTCAGCTTCGACGTTCCCAGCGCCGATCTCAGTCTGCCTGGCTTGATCTCTTACGTCAGCCCCGGCCAGGTCAACCTCCAGGTTCCGTGGGAATTGCAAGGGCAATCTTCAGTCTTCATTAAGGTGACTATCGAGGACAGCCAGGGCACCGTCTACACGCTGCCCCTGGCCCAGTATTCACCCGCATTCTTCGATTACCTGGAGCCTGTCACCAATAATCTCCTGCTCATCGCCTACGATTCGTCCGGCGATTTGATCGGCTCCTCGAATCCCGCCACTCCTGGTCAAACGATTCAACTCTATGCCAACGGCCTGGGACCCGTAAACAACCAGCCTGCTGACGGCCAGGTCACGCCCGCTTCGCCTGCTGCCGCCACCACAACCACCCCCACCGTTACCATCGGTGCACAGACAGCCGCGGTCCAGTTCAGCGGCCTCGCTCCCAATCTGATCGGCGTATACGTGTTGACCGTGCAAGTTCCGGCCGGCATCACCGCCGGAATGCAACCTGCCGTCGTCAGCATCAACGGCGTGGCTTCCCCGCCATCAACCCTACCCGTGCAGTAACTCGGTGTCGCGTCGCTGCTAACAACGGTTAATCCTCGCGCCGCTTGCCTCCGCGCGTGACGGGAACTTACAATGGCGATGCGGCTTCTATGGACTGGTATTACGCCGAATCGGGGCGTCAGATAGGTCCGATTCAGCAGGAATCTTTCGAGGCGCTGGTGCGTTCCGGCGTCGTACGGCCCGACACCCTCGTTTGGCAGCAAGGCATGCAAAACTGGCAGCCCTATGGAACGGTTGCGCCGCCGCAACCCCAGCCTGTCGCCGTGGCCACCGCGGTCGCCGATTCTTCAACCCGCTTCTGCACCGAGTGCGGCCGGCCCTTTCGCCAAAGCGAACTGATCCCCTTCGGCAATTCCTTCGTTTGCGTGGCGTGCAAAGAGGTCTTTGCCCACAAACTGCGGGAAGGGGTCAATGTGGGCGGGGCCGTCCGCTATGCAGGATTCTGGATCCGCTTCGTGGCCCTCCTGATCGACGGCGCTATTTTGGGAACCATCGGCACCCTCCTCAATATGGTCGGCATGCTCGTGTTCTTTCGAGGGTTGGCGCCGCGCGCTCCGGGCGCCGCGGTGGTCTATTCCGGGGTGTTTATCGCATACGAGGGGGCCCTGTTCCTGATCAACATCGCCATCGGCATTTCCTACAGCGTCTACTTTTGGACCCGCTATGGAGCCACTCCCGGCAAGCTGGCTCTCAGGCTGAAAGTCGTGACCTCGGCCGGAGGACCGATATCGGTGTCGCTCGCCATAGGCCGCTTCTTCGCCTATTACATCAGCGCCTTTACTTTGGGCATCGGCTACATCATGGCGGGATTCGACCCGCAGAAGCGCGCTCTACATGACCGCATCTGTGACACCCGTGTGATTCACGTCTGACGAGAAGCAATGCCCGTTCCCTGCGCCCGCTGCCAGGCTCCCCTCCCCAACTACTTCTTCGTCGCCAACCACCCCATGCCGTGCCCAGCCTGCGGCGCCGAAATGGCCGTCCGTGCCTTTCCGGCCCTCTTTGCGGGCCCTCGGCCCACGGCGGTGGGTGAGGATTCTTCGGCCGGAGAGGCGAGCTGTTTCTACCATCCGGAAAAACGCGCCTCCGTCACCTGCCATCTCTGCGGCCGATTCCTGTGTGGGATGTGCAACGTCGAATTCAAAGCCCGGAACTGGTGCCCGAGCTGTCTCGAATCGAGCAGCCGCAAGCGAAAGGGAGCCGATTTTGAGAACCATCGCGTTCTGTACGATTCCATTGCGCTGGCCTTCGCTACTTTTCCGTTTCTCGCACTTTTCTGGCCCTGCATCGTCGGCGCGCCCGTGGCTCTCTACATCTCAGTCCGCCACTGGAAATCTCCCGGCAGCATCCTGCCGCGTACCAAGATCCGTTTCCTTGTGGCGATTCTCCTCGCCGTGGGCCAGTTGGTTCTGATGGGAGCGTTGATCTATACCATCGCGCGCGCTCCCCGCCTGGCATGAGGTGGCGAACCGAACGCCGGTACCGCAGGCTGCCCGGCAGGCCCTTCACCGCCTTTCGTCGTGACTCCCTCTGGCTCGCCGAAGATCACCTGCTTTCCGTACAATGCAACCGCTTCGCGGAAGACTATCGCCGGTATTATTTCCGTGACGTGCAGGCGCTCACCATCCACCGCACTGCGCCCGTTAGCCCCTGGGTTTATCTCACTGGCGCCCTGGCTGCCGTGCTCCTTGCGCCTGGACTGTTCTTCGAATTGCAAAACGCCTTTCTGTGGTCCTCCGGCGGCCTGTTCCTGGCCCTCACACTGGCCTTCATCGGTCTCGGCCCTACCTGCACCTGCTACATACAGACCGCCGTCAGCCGGGAGCGCCTCGGTTCTCTCCGTTGGATGCGCGTTGCCGAAAAGGTCCTGCGCATCCTCCAGCCTCGCATCGACGAGGTGCAGGGCCCTCTCAACCTCGAAATGCTGTCGTTGCCTTTTGAGCCGCCGCTCAGTGATCCCGCCATTCCTCCACCCCTCCCCACACACAAACTCCCCGAAACCGGCTGGGGCTATGAGTTCCTTTTCGCAGTCCTGTTGCTCGACAGTCTCCACGCCTATCTCGGCCTCTCCCACAGGGGAACCGCTATGGAGGTCGCCACCTGGGCCATCCTGATCACCGAGATCGTTTCTATTGTCTGGCTGCTCGTCCGCCAGCGGCGATTTGAAGTTCCCCTCAGCATCCGCGTCCTGGTGATTGTCGCGCTGGTTGCAACTGCCGGCTTCAGTTATGCCGCCAACATCGTGAGCGCCATCGGAAGGCAATTGAGACCCGGCAACACGGTTTATCCCGGTTACGTTCCTCTTCACCTGATCGATATGGCCATCTATGCCGTCCTGGGCGCCGCAGGCTTTGTGCTCATCACCCGTCATCGGCGAACCCTGCGCCGGCCGCCGCCTCTGGCCGCCCCTCAGTGAAGATTCTTCTATGTCTACCCTTGCCCAACAGCGTTGTTTGCATCATCCTCACCGCGAAGCGGTTTGCCGCTGCCCCAACTGTGCCAATTATTTTTGCCGCGAATGCGTTACCGAACATGACGACCGCCTTGTCTGCGCGGCTTGCCTCCGCCGTCTTTCCTCGCCGGCCCCGCGCCAGCGCGCCCTTGGCCACGCCGCGGGCCTCATAAGCGCGTTCGTCGGCCTCGTACTCGCCTGGCTCTTCTTCTACTACGCCGGACGCGCCTTGATCCTGATCCCAGCCGACGTTCACGAAGGCACCGAATGGCGGCCCTGAAAGAGCGCAGCGCCGTCGAGCTGCTCGAAGAAGCTTTTCACCTGCTGCGCCAGGCGCCGCACGCCCTGCTGCTCTACTACTACATCGGCGCCCTTCCCTTTCTTTTGGCCGCGCTCTTCTTCTGGGCCGACATGGCGCACAGCGGTTTCGCTCGCGCCAACTGCGCTGCCGAATCGCTGGGCGTCGCAGTCCTTTATGTCTGGATGGCCTTCTGGCACGCGCGATTCGCCCACGGCCTCCACACCCAGGTCGATCCTTCCACCGCCGCCAATCCCCCACACCTCTGGCGTATCGCTTACCTGCAATCTTTGGTGCAATCCAGCAAGCTCTTCATCCTGCCGATTGCGCTGTTCTGCCTGCTCCCCTTCGCCTCCGTTTTCGCTTTCTACCAGAATGCCGCCGTGCTCGTGACTGAAGCCCCTGACTTTCGCTCCCTCATCGCGCACTCCGCGCGCCAGGCCGGCTACCGTGCGCGGCAAAACTGGACAATCGTTTCCATCCTGCTCCTGTTTTCCCTGTTCGCATTTTTCAATCTCGGGATCACCCTCTTCATCGCCCCGCATCTGGTCAAAATGCTCCTCGGGATCGAAAGCGCCTTCACCCGCAGCGGCGTCCATTTGCTGAATTCAACCCTGATCGCCGCCGCCGCTGGCCTCGCCTGGGCCGCCATCGATCCGCTCATCAAGGCCGTCTATGTGCTCAGATGTTTCTACGGTGAATCTGTGACCACCGGAGCCGACCTCAAAGCCGCCATTGCGAGCCTCCGCCGCGCCGCCGTCCTCGCCTGCCTGCTCGCGGCCGTTTGTCCCGCCATCCGCGCGCAAAACAACATCCCGCCCTCCGAGCTCGATCGCTCCATCAACCAAGTCATCCACCGCCCCGCCTACACCTGGCGCATGCCGCGCGACGTAGCGCCCGAAGCCGCTCCCGGATTCCTCGACGCGGCCGCCGATGCCACCAGGCGCGGCCTGCATCGCGTGACCGAATGGCTCCGGCCCATCATTGATTGGGTCCGCGATATGCTTCGCGAAAAACCGACGCCCCACGACTCCAGAATCGGTGAACTCGGTCCCAGCGCAAAACTCCGCTGGCTACTGTACTCGTTAATCGCCCTGCTTGCCATCGCCGCCGCCATCCTCGTCCTGCGCTTCCTGCGATCCAAGCGGCGCGCGAAGCCGGTTCCCGTAATCGCCCAAGCCACGCCCGACGAAGACCTCGCCGCCGATCGCCTCGATGCCGCCAGGATCCCCGAAGACCGCTGGCTCACACTCGCCGAGGACCTCGTGGCGCGCGGCGAGCTCCGTCTTGCCCTCCGCGCTCTGTATCTGGCCGGCCTTTCCTACCTCGCGCTCCGCGGCCTTCTCACTGTCCAGGCCGCCCGAACCAACCGCCAGTACGAAATCGAGCTCCGCCGTAGAACCCGCGACCGAATCGAGGTGGCGCAATCATTCTCCGAAAATGCCCGCATTTTCGAACGCATCTGGTACGGCGATCATGAAGTGACCGCGCCCGTCATCGAGAACTTTCGCGAAAATCTCCAAAGGATGAAGGCCCGTGCGGAAAGCTAGCTGGCTCGTGCTCGCGCTCGCCCTGGCCTTCGCCTTCGGCCTGGTGGAATTGTTCCGCTGGCGCTTCGAGACGGGCGACATCTACCCTGATTATTCGTCCCTCCGCACCGATCCCATGGGAACCGAGGCGCTGTTCGAAAGCCTCCAGGCCATTCCCGGACTCTCCGTCACCCGCAACTATCAGCCCCTCGATCAGGTCCAGCCCATGGGCGCCACTATCTTCTACCTGGGCGTGGGCCTACCATCACTCCTGCTCACCGATCCGGCCGATTTCAACAAGCTCACCTCCGCCGGCGCGCGCCTGGTCATTGGCCTGTTGCCGGTTTTGGATTGGCACGCTGGAACCAAGCCGGACCAATTCGAACTCAAGCCGTGGCGTGTCACACTCGCGCTCGCCCAGCCCAATCCGAAACGCCGTTCCAATCTGCTCTACTTCAACCCCTCGAAAGATTGGACCATCGCACGCGCCGCCTCGGGCCACGCTATCTTGATCGAGCGCCCGTTCGGCAAAGGTTCCCTCGTGCTCGCCGCCGACAGCTATCCCATGAGCAACCAGGCCCTGATGTTCGATCGCGACGCCGGCTTGTTGAGCTGGCTCGCCGGCTCCAACCAACATCTGATTTTCGATGAATCGCATTTTGGCGTGACCGAGACCGGCAGCGTTGCCGCCCTCGGCCGCCGCTATCACCTGCAAGCCTGCCTGGCCGTGCTGCTGCTGATCGCCGTGCTCTTCATCTGGAAGAATTCCACGCCGCTCGTGCCGCTGCACGATTCGCCTGATCCCGCGCCGCCCACCGCTCAATCCTGGGGCATGCCGCACTACCTGTTGCGCCGCGCCGTGCCGCCCGCGGAATTGGTCGGTTCCTGTTTGCACGAATGGCGCAAATCCGTGCCGCTCGGGCCGAATTATCCCCACGAGAAGCTGCACCAAGTCGAACAAATCGCCGACACCGAGCGTGATCCGATTAAAGCCTATCAGGCCAT
>JASHOO010000283.1 GCA_030041035.1 Bryobacteraceae bacterium
ACACGCGCATCAGAAGGGCGTGATCCATCGCGACCTCAAGCCATCGAACGTGCTGGTGACGGAACAGGAGGGCACCCCGGTTCCGAAAGTGATCGACTTCGGCATCGCCAAAGCCACCGATCAATGGGCAGTCGCGACCACACTGCTAACGCAGTTCGGCCAGATGGTAGGCACACCGGAGTACGCCAGCCCTGAGCAGGCCGAGGTGACGACCGGAGATGTCGATGAGAGCACGGACGTGTATTCGCTCGGCGTGCTTCTATACGAGTTGCTGATCGGCGCCGTTCCTTTCGACGCAGCCAGACTGCGCCAGGCGGGCTTGACCGAGATGCTACGGATCATCCGGGAAGAAGAAGCGCTGCCGCTTTCGCGGAAGCTCACCGAAATGAGGGCGTCGGCAGCCGAGATCGCCTCGCGGCGGCAGACGAACGCGGCCTCACTACGCCGAATTGTGGATGGCGACCTGAACTGGATTACGCTGAAAGCTCTCGAAAAGGCACGCGAGCGACGGTACGGCTCGGTCGGCGATCTGGCAGCCGACATTCAGCGATATCTGGAGCACCAGCCGGTGCTGGCGTCGCCGCCGAGCGGTTTGTACCGGACGCGCAAGTTCCTTCGCCGGCACAGGATTGCCGCACTCGGCGCAGCCGCCGGACTCGCGATCATTGTTCTCAGCGGACTCACGGTCTGGTCGCTTGCGGGCCATAATTCTCCGGTCGGACCCAAACTAACCGGCAAGGATACGATTGTCCTTGGGGATTTCGATAACAAGACTGGCGATCCTGTTTTTGACGACACGCTGCGCCAGGGCTTGTCCGTGGAGCTTCAACAATCGCCGTTCCTCAGCCTGATTTCCGACCAGCGGGTCCAGGCGACGCTCGCTTTGATGGGCCAGCCCAAGGATGCGCGCCTGACTCCGGAAATCGCCCGGCAAATCTGCGAACGAACCGGCAGCGCTGCAGTCTTGGAAGGCTCAGTCGCAACACTGGGAAGCCGGTATGTAGTGGGCCTGCGCGCGGAGAACTGCAATACGGGAGATATCTTGGATCAGGAGCAGATTCAGGCGGCAAGGCGAGAGGACGTCCTCACCTCTCTGAGTCAGATTGCCGCGAAATTCCGAGCCAGGGTGGGCGAATCCTTGGCGACGGTGGAAAAGCATTTTACGCCATTGGAGCAGATGACAACGCGTTCACTCGAAGCTCTAAAGGCCTACAGCACTGCGCTGAAGGTTGACCTGACTGCCGGGAATGCCGCGAGCATACCTTTTTATCGGCGCGCCATCGAGATCGATCCCCAATTCGCGATGGCATATGCGGGGTTGGGACTCGCCTACAGCAGTATAGGAGAGTCGGTGCTGTCGGCTGAGAACACCACGAAAGCCTGGCATCTTCGCGATCGAGTTAGTGATCGGGAGAGATTTTTCATCGACTTCACCTACCAACGGGAGGTGACGGGAAACTTGGAAAAAGCCTACCAAACGCTTGAGACCTGGTATCGGACCTATCCTCGCAGTGAGCAGCCGAGTCCCCACGATTTGCTCGGCGGCCTTGCCGCCCACGGGACGGGCAGATTTGAGCGAGCGATCGAAGTATCCCGAGAACAGATCGCGGCCGAGCCGGGCGTGGTCTTTGGGTACTACAAACTTGCGTCGAGTTTGTTTTTCCTCGATCGCTTCGCCGAAGCCGAGGACACTCTTCAACAAGCTTCCGAACGCAAGGTGGAGGAACCTTATCTTCTGGTGCTCCGATACAACCTCGCGGCCTTGAAGGGAGACAAGGAGCAGATGAATAGCGTCGTGGCTCTAGCCAAGGGCAAACAAAGCGCGGAACATTGGGTGGCTCACGCGGAGGCTCTTTTTCTGGCTCATGCCGGCCGCTTACAGGCCGCCCGGCAGTCGTCGAGCAGAGCCGTGAATCTGGCTCTGCAAGAGGGAAAACGCGAGAAGGCAGCAAGCTACCGGGCAGCGCGAGCGGTCTGGGAAGCGGTTTACGGAAATGCTGCCGAGGGAGCAACGGGCGCCAGGGCCGCGCTCGAAATGTCTAAGGGCCGGGACATCGAGTACGCAGCGGGCCTCGCCCTGGCTCTTTCGGGAGACTTCTTGCGATCAGACGTGCTCGCAGACGACTTAGAAAAGCGCTTCCCCGAAGATACGTTTGTAAACTTTACCTACGCGCCGGTTCTTCGCGCGCTATCCGCATTGGGGCGGGGCAAGCCCGCGCAGAGCGTGGAGCGGCTGCAAATCACTCTTCCCTATGAATTGGCGGCGAATGGCCTGAACTTCAATAACCTTTTCCTTGGGGGTTTGCACTCGGCCTACGTGCGGGGCGAGGCTTTCCTGGCCACGCAGCGGTATGCGGAAGCGGCGGCGGAGTTTCAGAAGATTCTCAATCATCGCGGTCTGGTAGGCTTGGATCCCATCGGTGCATTGGCGCATTTGCAGCTCGGTCGAGTCTTCGCCTCATCGGGAGATATGACGACGGCGAAAGGTGCGTATGAGGATTTCCTGGCACTTTGGAAGGACGCGGACCCCGCCGTCCCTATCCTGAAAAGTGCCAAAGAGGAGTACGACAGGCTGCAATGATTGCGCTGTAACTTTGTGCCTCTGGATTCCTTATTCTGTTTAGCAGAACGCTCGTGAGGCGAAGACCATGACCAACAGCCAGACCATGCACACGCTCCCGGGATCAGCCCGGTTTCCGACGACGCGGTGGACCTTGGTGGTCGCTGCCGGCGACCCACATCGCAAGGAAGCTCGGTCCGCCCTGGTTTCGCTGTGTGAGAACTACTGGTATCCGTTGTATGCCTATCTGCGCCGATGCGGCTATCCGGCCGACAAGGCGCAGGATCTCACGCAGGAGTTCTTTATCCGCCTGCTGGAAGGGCGAT
>JASHOO010000284.1 GCA_030041035.1 Bryobacteraceae bacterium
ATTGGGATAAACGTTCAGCCCGTTGTTGCTGCCATTGTCCATGTTGTCGCCGCCATCCATCTCCCAGTTGTTGTACTCGGTACGGCCTCCGTTCATGCTCATGGCGACGTTTCCCGTAAGACCGACAAGTCCTTCGTCGAGCCCGGTCTGATTGCTCACACCGGGCGTCAGAGCCACGAGCTGTGAAAAATTGCGGCCGTTCAGGATGATTTGGCTGATCTCTTTACCGGTGACAATTCCCGAAACTTCGGCCGATTGCGTATCCACCACGGCCACGGCTTCGCCCGCGACCGTCACCTCCGTGGTAATCTCACCGACTTGGAGGGTCGCATCCACGCGTGCTTTCTGTCCCACGCGCAAAACCACCGCATTCGCCGCGAATTTCTTGAAGCCACCGGCGGTGATAGTGATGTCGTAACTTCCGGCAGCAAGTCCGGCCACCAGGAAATCGCCGTCCGAGTTGGTGGTGACCTTTTGGGACGAACCCTGGGCCTCGCTGGTGATCTGGACATCCGCTCCCGGAACGACCGCTCCCGTGTTGTCCCTGACCGTACCGGTAATCGAGCCTGTTTCCTGCCCACGCATTCCGACGGTTAACATCAGAAATAACAAACTTACCTTGCACTTAAGGCTTTTCACCCGTTGGCCCCTCCTTAGTTTGGGGGATTGTATCACGAGTTCCGGCCGTATTGGCAAGAAACTTGACGCGCGTTCGAAACGGCTCCGGCGAGTAACCCTGCGGAACGTTAAATGGAAAGACTAGGGCGAACTGGCCAGGTGGTGTGCTCGACACCGCGGGCAAACTCGATCCAAACAGCGCCGGCGTTCATTAGATGAAAGGACAGATTCTTGTCCGATCAGGGCACTGAGGAGGGGCGCAAGGAACGGGCTACCGCCGAGCGCGTGCTCCAGGTCTCAACGGACCGGCTCGAGCGGGAAGTAAGCGGGATGAGTTTCCTGGATCCTGAACTGAAAACGGAACCAAGTAATGAGGAGTCAGGGAGCCGATCGAGATTGCGCCTGGCTTGGCGGAACAGGGCTTGGAGACCTATTCGTGCCGCAGGGCGTCCATGGGATCCACGCGAGTGGCGCGACGCGCCGGGACACTGCAGGCAGCGAGGGCAACCGCGACCAGCCCCAGGCCCACGATCGCAAAGGTCGCCGGATCGGTCGCGGTCACACCGAACAAGAATCGGGCGATCACGCGCGTCAGACCGATAGCCATCGCGATCCCGATCACGACGCCGATGACAGCGATCCTCAGCCCCAGCGCAGTGACCAGCCGGACAATGCCGCCGCGCGATGCGCCCAAGGCCACGCGGATGCCGATTTCCCGCGTGCGGGCCGCGACGAAGTACGACATCGAACCGTAAATGCCGATCAAGGCCAACAACAGAGCGATGGAGGCAAAGATCTCCAACACGTGGGCGTAGAACCGATAGTCGCCGGTCCCTCTGGCGAACATCTGTTCCAAAGTCAAGACATCGTTAATCGGCTGCTCCGGATTGACTTCCGCAACTGCTTTTTTCGCCGCCTTCACCAACCCGGCTTCGCCATCTCCAATGGGAGAAGCGCTCCGGATCATCACCATCTGCGCCAGGTGTGACTCGATGGTGCCGCCGCGAAAATCCGACGGCTGCTGTAAATACGAAGCGTATACAGTCGGCCGCTGCCTGCCTTGCGCCAGGTACCATTTCGTGTCGCCCACTACACCGACAATTTGGCGCGGATGCGGCTCATCCAGTTCGGCGTTTCTTAGCAATAGCTGCTTTCCGATGGGATCTTCGTTGGGAAAATATTGGTGCGCGAAGGTCTCATTGACGACGGCAACCCAGGGAGAGGTCTGGCTGTCGGCATCCGTCAAATTGCGGCCCTTCTTGAGTGGAATCTTCAAAGTCCGGAAGTAACTCGGGCTGATCTCGGACCATAGCGCGCTTGGTCTCCGGTCTGGAGCGGGAATCGGACGGCCCAGAATGGAAAAGGTCCTGCCGAAATTGAACGGGCTCATAAAGCAGGCGCCATCCACGCCGGGAAATGCTGCGAGCTTGTCGAGGAGCCGGCGGTAGAATTCCGCAACCTGTCGACTGGCCCGTTCGATATCTCCGCCGGGCACCCGCTCCACATAGTTACCGCCCTCCGGGAGAGAGATCTCAAAGCTAAGCACATTGTGGAAATCGAATCCAGGGTTTACTTGCCCCAATCGCACGACGCTGCGGATCATTAAGCCCGCGCCGACAAGGAGCACCATGGCGAGCGCAACCTCGGCAACCGCCAGCACATGGCGCGTACGGCTGCGCGAGCCCGTGCCCGTCCGGCGGTCGCCCTCCCGAAGCGCCAGATTCAGATCAACGTTGGATGCCTGGAGGGCCGGAACGCATCCGACGAGAATGGCAGTGAGAAGGGAGATCGCGAGTGTGAACAGGAGCACGCGGCTGTCGATCCGGATGCTGTCCAGGTTGGGAAAAAACCAAGCTAGAGCGCGGAACAGTTGAATTCCTAGCAGGGTGAGCGCGGCGCCGAGCAGGCCACCCAAGATGCCTAGGAGCGCGCTTTCCGCGAACAGTTGCTGCATCAAACGGCCGCGGCCTGCACCCAGCGATGCACGCAAAGCGAATTCCCTACGGCGGGTCTCGGATCGCGAGAGCATCAGGTTCGCGGCATTCACGCAGGCGATCAGCAGCACGAACCCCACCGCGCCCAGAAGCGGGAAAAGCACCGCCTGTGCCCACTCGCCGTAAAGGCCCTGGCGCAACGGCACGACCTTCGCGCCCACGCCTTTATTCGTCGCCGGATAAACCTGCTCTAGCCGGCGCGCAATCACGTCCATTTCGACTTGTGCCTCTTTTTGGGTCGCGCCGGGTTTCAGGCGGCCAATGGCGCTTAGCCAGTGGTCCTTGCGCTCCGAATATCTGGTGCTCGCGGGATCAATGGGAACCCACATGTCGAGCCGGTCGCCGAAGAACGAGCCGAATCCGGGCGGCATCACCCCGACGACGGTGGAAATCACTCCGGAAATGTTGAACACTTTGCCCAGGACTCCAGGGTCCTTGTGGAAGCGCCGTTCCCAGAAGGAATCGCTGATGATGATGGTCTGCGTGCGATCCTGAGCCTCTCTCGCCAGGAAGACGCGGCCCATCAAGGGACTCACGCGCATCACATGGAAGAAGTTGGGCGTGACAAACTGCGCGGTTGCGTTCTCGGGCTCTCCATTGCCGGCCAGAGGCGTCGGCTCAGAAAAGCTGGTGAGCGCGAGGTCCTCGAAGACGTGGCTCTGCTTTTGCCAATCAACAATCTCTGCAATCGGCGGGGGCATCCGCGAATCCGGCCGGCCCTGCTCAGTTTCCCAAATCATCATGAGCCGGTCAGGCCGCTCATAGGGCAGCGGCAGGTACAGCATAGGGTTCATGACACTGAAGATGGTGC
>JASHOO010000285.1 GCA_030041035.1 Bryobacteraceae bacterium
GCTTGATAGAAGTAAACGCCCGGCGCGAGTCCCGTCACAGCCGGTGCCGCGACGTAGAGTTCTACCGATCCGAGATTGCCGCCCGTGGGCGCCCAACGCCGTAGCTTCCTGCCAGGATACCGGGCGTTCCTGTCCAGTCCGCCAGCCAACATGAGCAGAGCCGCAAGGCGCTCCAGCGTTAGCGGTTCGGTCGGAGCAGTTGACCCCGTCAAGCACTTCAGAGCGTCGCCTGTAGGGTATGGGAGCCCAGACGCTACCGGCAGCGGAATCCGTTCGGCACTCGGGTATCGCTTCGTCTGGTTACCCAACTCAATGCTGTGCGCGTGATAGTGGATTTGATGTGACTTGGGCTCCAACAGGTGACGTGAAGGGAACGCAACCGCTTCTTCAAATGCGAGTGCCGCTGGGGTGGGGGTGGCAACTCGTGCCCCTGCTTGTCGACCTCTGCATTCGATGCAGCCGGGTTCCCGGCATACAGTCAGCCGTTGCGCATCCCACGTTTTGAGGTCATACCGCATGACGCACCCTCGCGTCACCATCGGGCCAATTCGACTCAGAATATAGATAGCCTCGGCTGCCAGCATGTCGGCCCAGACGCGCCTGATCAGGCGGCCGGGATCCCCAAGGTTTGCTGATCTGTGCTGAGCGTTACGCGCTGAATTCCGCGTATTGGCTGCCGCAAAACAGCGGTAGCAGGCAGTTTCCCCACGTTCAAAATACGGGCCCAGGTCTGCCGTGAGCGCGTCGGCATCTACGGTTGCGCGCAGCCATCGAATCCCTAGCGCGGCACATTGACTGTCGAGTTGTTGAAATGCCGTGGTCTCTTCATCACCATCGATAAGGACTACGAGTAACCGCTCGCCCGAGCAAGATTCTTGCCGGAAAAATCCGCGAAGGTCGCAGCCAAGGCCGATCTGTCCGGTGCGTCCCACCCCTCCTGCTTTCAGCAAATCGATCAGGTGCGCCGCGGTTTCAGCCGCAAGCGATCCCGTTACACACACGCCGGCTTGCGAGGTGCTCAGACGATGAAGAGCTTCGAGCCCGCTCCGATTGACGCGTGTGGTGTCGACATGTCGGCGCAGGAACGCCAATAACTCCGCGTCTGGTTTTTCAATCACGTTGATTGGATCTGCGGCGGCATCCTCTACCAGACCTCGCGTAAACAGCAGGGCCAGCGTATTGTGAATCGCGCGAAGCGGGACTTGCGGCAATTCGCTAGCAAGTTGCTCGATCGTCCGGTTGCCATCCAGTAGCGGAAGGAGCTGGGGCAGAAGACTTGCCACTGCCGGCCCACGCAACACTTGCTGTTCGTCAGCGCCCTCCACCAGTAAGCAGTCTTTCATGGGAACGGAAACCAACTCTGTCAGGAAACGCGGACGCACCGGCATCGTGAGCTGCGGATCCACTTGAACCGCCAAACCCATTGCCTCTGCCGTCATATGCTTTTCCCCGCGAATGCGTTGGTCAAGTGAGCCATGGCACCCGTTAGTTCCTGTTTTGCCCCTGTCTGGAGGAGCGGCGCAAGCTCAGCAAGGAGAAGGGAGTAGCTGCGTGTGCGTTCCTCCCGGTGCAGGCCGCAGTGGTGGCACCCATGAATCCCGACCACGGTGCTCAGCGTTGACATGCGTCGCATCAGGTCAAACTGCCACACTGCTCCAGCAATTTGATGGGGCTGGGTCTCGACTTCGTACGCCACTTGAGCCAGCCGGGCCGCTGCCAGATCCGCGAACACCTTGAGGTGCCCTCTCGGTCCACTATCCTCAACCGTCTCGTAGTGGCGCTTGAGCGCCTCTCGCGCGTCAGGCCGCGTACAGTGCTGCAGAACCCGGCGTTCATAACATGTATAACAGGCACTCAAACCCGGAATGATCACTGGACCAATCACCAGTTCCGCCTCTTCGATGACGGCGGGCACGAACGCGGTTCTCCAGCCGAAACTCATCTCGTTGACCAATTCAAGCAGGTCCGGAACAATGCGCCAAGCCGCTACCATGTGCATGCGCGCGTCGGGCCAAGTTGATGGAGTCGTCGAGTTCCGCCCCGTAACACGCGTGATGACCACCTGAGGAACCATTTCCCTCAACATCGCGGCGGTTTGCTCGCCGAACGACCCTACCGTGAGCACGTGAATGGGTTTTGTCTTGATTTTCATTGGCTTGTCCTGGATCTACGCAAAGGGCTGCGGCCATGGATTGATCTTCGTCTCATCGCACGCGGCGTAACCCATGCGTAGCGGCGCGCTATACAAACGTGGATGGCCCAGATAGCGGGCGCAGTGACTGAACGATAATGGCTGTAGAGCCGGAACGATCGTTCGTACAACCCGCATTCCCCCGCGCAATGCCTCATCCGTTGTCAGGTCAACGGCAAAGATTTCCATATCTCTCGCCTTCAGGCGTCGGATCAGGCGGACCAGGTCCTGTTTCGCATCGCCTGATGTAAGATCCGGCATCTCGCTCAGGCGCCGCCGTCGGTTAGAGTGCAACAGAAAATCAAAAGCTCGCATTTGCTCCGGCCGACCCATAAAAGCTGCGCCGTCTGCGACGCTCGAAAAGTCCTCCCATTGGCCCGGAATGGCATGCGGCCTTTGCATGGCAATCCGCGAGGCGGCTGATTCACGAATCACCTTGGCAATGGCCATCGCTGGGTCCAACTCGGTGCTGCACATCACCAGGGCTGCCAAACTCTCGTTGTAAGGTGCGGTTTGAATGCTATATACCGTCGGAATGCCGATGTCCGTGGTGGCGTCGAAGAAATGCTGTTGAACTCCGGCGCTGCGGGAATTCCGGTCCAAATAAGGGCGCAACCAAGAAGGCACTTCGTTGAGTTCAATGCGCGGAAGGGGCAACTGGGCAAGCCAGGTAAGTGCAATGGCGTCCCGCTCGATGACCTCGCAAATGGCACTCACCAGCGCCCGTTCGATGGTGGTGTGCGCGGCACAACCGGTGGAAATCGGTAACCAGAATCGCTCGCCCCGGCTCAGCGCGGGCAGATGCAGGTAGACCATGATGGCCGGAATCCAAACCAGCCGGCCATCCGAGAGCGAGATCCCGCGGACCCAGCGAATCGGACTGTCTTTGCTCGGTAAGACAATAGGACAGTGAGGGTTCCGCAATTCTTCTGCCGAACAGCGCGCAACTGTATCCAGATCTAGCGCCGAATCCCCCAGTTCGTTGGCAGTGGCCCAGATGAACTGTCGATCATGGTAAAAGCAGGTGGCGTACCGTTCCAATCCTTCCGCGACCGCGCGCACGCTGCTTTCCCCCGCTTCGAGGCCGCTTCCGGCCCCATCTAACGAGTCCCGGAGAGCATCCCCTCGCAGCGTTTGGGCGAATCCCGGCAATATCTTCCGCAAGTCTCCGAGGCGGGAAACGCTAATGGAAAAACGCGGATCACCAGGGGCGGCGATTAACTGGACCTCGCGACTAAATAAGCCCGCTCGAGGCTGTACGAGATTGAATAGGGCCGATATAGAGTTTGTTGCATTCGACGGCGAGTTCCCCGGTGAGCTTGGCTCCTGTCCTTGCGAGTGTCCCGTATCCATCATCCGTAGGCAGATGACGCAAACTGGACGTCGAGATTGTCGGCCCCAAGATTTTTTTGTCTATGCTGCGCATATGTCCTGCCCGGACCGCGATGCGTTTGCGGCCAGCGCGGCGGAATAGGCCGCGTGCCCCTCAGCCTGATTCGTCACTACCGGGCGAGGGTCTATAAGCCGGCGCCCAGCATAATGAACGGGGCCCAATAGAATGGATGTTCGTAAGCGGGGTCTTTCCGAACGCTGAGTGCCGCGATGCGGAGAGCTTGCGCATCGCTAACCCCGGCTTGGCGCGTGCGGTGAAACGCCGTCATGAGCCGGGTGGTGCTCTCAGAATCCACTCTCCACTGGCTCAGCACCGTCGATGGTACACCCGACACGAATAAAGCCCAGCTTAGTCCGATCATCCCTTCTCCGGCTCCAATTCGGCCGCGAGCCGTCTCGCAAGCCGAAAGCACCACCAGTTCCGCGCGCAATGGCATCTGCAGCAGCTCGACAGCTTCCAATAGTCCATCCTCCGAGCCTCCTTGGCCATCGCCAGCCAGCATCACGTAGGAATAAAGCGGGCTCGCATCATCCAGCACGCCGTGCGTGGCCAGGTGCAGAACGTCTGCTTCTCCCGCCTCCGCCTTGAAACGCCCTTCGGTGGCCTCCCGCCCAAGGTAAAGATGGCTATGCTCGCTGCCGTAGATTTTCCCGAGCTCGCGCACTTCGCTCTCGGTCCAGGAAAGAGTGCCCGATGCACTGCCGCTCGATACCGCACCCGCAGGATTCCCCATCGCCAGAAGCGTCGCCTTACCGGGCTCACGCCGGCGCTGTTGCTTGACGCGCGTCATCGCCTGGAGCGCGGTCAATGAGGGCGCATACGCGATGGAATAGTCCTCCAGCAGGTACCGGCCCCTGGGACTCAAAAGCGCCTGGAACGGCAAATCCCAGAGCACTCCATCCGGAATCACCACCAGCTTTTTCTTGCCGCTGAGAGGGCCGCTGGCCGGACCGATGACAAGCTGATACAGCCGGCTTGCCGTGGTTCGAAAACGCAAATCCCGATCGGCGAGCTGTTTCCGAAACTGCTTCACCAGCTCGCTCAGCTTCTGTTCTTCGATCGGCTCGACAAAAACCTCCAGCTTCGGCGCCGCCTGTGACGCGACTGTGCCCGAGGAGACAAACAGGTAAAGCCGGTCTTCAGTCACCGCAAACTCAACGAATGCGCTGTCGGGACTGATCAGCTCCTGAGCCTCGGTCGCGCGGACCGGCTCCATTTCTCCTCGCTGCGTCCGGATTTCCGGATGCGTCGCGTAGAGGCGGGTCTGGAAGGCCGCGTACTCGAGTCGCGCGTTTTGCAGATCCGATTTGAGCGACGATTGTGTACTGCGGTTACTCCCACCCGTCGCTGGTTGTCTCGCCAGGTTGATATTCAACGAGGCCAGCTTGGTGCGGAGTTCGCGGTCGCGCTGGCGTTCTTCGGCAGTCAAAACCGCATCCAGCTGGGGCCGCCCCGACTTCAGAATATCGACCAGCGTTCGCGCCTTCCCTCTTTCCGCGTATTCAAAGGCTTCGGCGTTCAGTTTCTCCGTCACCAGCAATTCCATCATGCGGTGATAGGGCTCAAGCCTGTCGACAAAAAACCCGGCCTGTTCCGACTCGCTGCCCGCCGCGTGCAGACGGATGTCCTCGATGACCGAAATGGCCTGCGCGTACTCGGCCTTGGCGCGATCCATCTGACCAAGGCCTCGATACGCCGAGCCCTCTTGCAGGTGGGCACGCCAAACCGATTGGATCAGCAGACCTGTGTCGGCCAGTTCCCGTGCCCGCGTCGCCACCCTGAGGGCTTCCTCGAAATTGCCTTTCGAGTTGTAAGCGGACGCCATGTCGATGAGCGTCGTGGCGGTGTAGTCCGCCACGTTCAGGCCCTCCTCAATGCGCAAGGCTTTTTGGAAGTATTCGATTCCTTCGGCAAATTCCTTGCGCGCCACATGCACCGTGCCCATTTCAGTCAGCGCGAACGACGCATGCAGCTCGTCGCCCAATGCTTCGAAAATAGCGAGACTCTTTTCGTAATCCGTGAACGCGCTCGTCAGGTCGCCGATAAACTGGTTCTCGGTGCCCAGGTTTAACCACGCAACCCCCATCTTCTGTCGATCATCTGCCACGGTAGCGGCGTCCAAAGCTCGCTGGGTGTATGCCACCGCCTGCGCATAGTCTCCCTGCCTTTCGAAGATCTGGCCCATGTTGATCCACACCAGTGCACTTGCCCGCTTGTTTCTGAACCGCTCGGCCAGATCGGCGGCCCGCCCTGTATAAGAGAGGGCCAGCCCATAGTTTCCGCGCTCGGTATTGAGAATGCCGAGATTGCCCACGGCATTGAAGATCACCATGTCGTCGTGGAGTTTACCCCCCAGAACCAGGTCCTTTTGATAGCACTCGTTGGCCAGCGCGATTTCGCCTTCGTCCTTGTACACGTTTCCGGTGTTGTTGATTGCACGGGCGGCGGCACTGTCGTCGTGGATCGCTTCGGCCACCGCCAGGCTCTTCTGAAACCACTCCATCGAGTCCTGTAGCTCGCCCTTGTCGTAGTGCACCAGGCCGATGTCATTCAGCGCGCGTGCCCGCGCTGATCCCGCTCCCTCCCCAGCCACGGAAAGCCCCAATTGAAACGCCGCCATCGCCCGCTGCAAGTCACCGTGGATACGCGCATCGTGGCCAATATCGAGAACCGCAAATGCCACGTCCGAAATCGGCAGATCACTGTTTTGCGAAAGCAGCGCTAAACGCTCCGGTTCGCCGCCGGCCACCATCAATTGTTCCGCCAGGTCCCGCGCCGCCGGCCCTTCTTTCCAGACATTCCACTCCTCTTGCTCCTTCACCCACTCCACGACCAGAAACCTTTTAGTGGAATTCGCGCCTGCAGTTTTCGGGATGAGCTCGCGATTGATCCGCAGCCGCGCACGATCGCCGGAAAGCACCGGTTCCCGAACCGTTTCCTCCCGGACCTCGGCAACCGCGCCGAATAGCTTCTTGACCTGATCCCGTTCCTCGGCGAGTTGTGGCGATTTCTTGCTCCACAACGCCAGGACAGCATCCGCGTCCCGCTTCGCATACGCGTCGTGCAGGCTTTGGATCCGCGAGACTAAGGCTGCCGGGCCAGAATCCTGCGACAAAGCGATGACACAGAACGCCGCGCAGACAACAGCGCGCTCTACCGCTGAGCGTCCCCGCGACGACATTCCGGTGCCTTCTGCCCGCTCGATCGCAAATCGGATCGTTAACAGGTCAGATCAAGCATACATGCATCTACGTGTTCATTTCCAGTCGGACCCGGATCGTTTCGCGTGGTTCAGGGTTTGGGATTTCGCAGGCGCGCCGCGCTTCGGGCAAGCGCCGCAACCACGGATGAGTCCGGGTTTTGTTCCTGTGCCTGCTGTAGCTCGCCAGCCGCTTCATCCAACGCGCCGAACCGGGCATATTCGAGGCCCAACACCAGGTGTCCGCCCGGATCATTCGCTTTCAATTGGTTGATCTCGGCTTCTCCCGCTGCACTCAGAACCCGGAATCGGGCTTCGGGTGCCGGAGGTGCCGGGGCTGTAAACTCTACACCTTTCTCGCGAACGCTCAGCTGCCAGGAGTAGCGTGCGCCGCGCGCAAGCGGATTCGCCACCTGCCACTCCGGCTCGCGAATCCACGGGCTCGTCGCCACTTCCTCGAAATGACCGTTGTAGATGCTCACCCGGTATTCGGCGCCGGCAATCGGTTTCCAGCGCATCGTCGGCCTTTGCGTCTCCTCCACAACACCCATCGGACCGACGAGTTCCACACCCGGCGACGCCGTGGGCGATCCCAACAGGACGCCGCGCTTGCCCCATAAATCCGCCAGTTCGGCAGGCGCTTCCACCTGCTGCGCCGCTAACGCCCTCTCCACCGACGCACGCAGGCTCGCTGGCAGGTCATCCAGCCCCGTTAGGTTTCCTCCCGGCGCCTCAGCGATAGTCCTTTTACCATCTCGAATTCCCGCGGCCTGCTGAGTTTGCTGATGTGACGCGCGCGCATCCTGCCGGATCGCCTCTGGTGCCGGTCTCCGCACCACCATCAGCATAAATGTCGCGCAGGCGGCTACTCCTGCCAGCGCAATACCCGCTTTCCAGGCAGACATCTCACGCCAGATTTCGGAAACACGCTCGCGCCAGCCAGGCAATTTCGCCGGTGCCGCCATTTCCCTCCGCAGCGTCTCAAACTCCCCCAGCGCCGCCGCGCACTCCCCGCATTCCCGCGCGTGCCGTTCGATTCCTTCGGTCTCCTCCTCGGCTAACCGCTGGTCTACATAAGCGGCCATTTCGTTGTATGTCAGGTGCGCAGGAACTGCCGCCTCCGATTCCAGAACCGCGCGAAGAGCTTCGACCCCGGTGTATAGTTCGCTTGCCGTCGCCACGCGTGCCCTGCATCCCTCACATTGGGCGATGTGCTGGCTGGCCTGAATCAGTTCCCCGGCCGCCAGCGAACGGCCGCGATACGAGGCCACCTGTTCCTCAGTCAAATGCGGAGTCATTCGTCATCCTTGCTCCAGCGGGCGCAAGCCCGCACGAACTGCTTTACCCTCCTGGATGCAGAATCCGGCCGGCTATTGCCATCACCTCTCAGTTTTTTCCCCTGCCTCTTTCATCCGGCGCGCCAGCCGTTTGCGCGCCGCGCTCCGCCGGTTCACCACGTCCTGCCGGCTCATTCCCAATTCACGGGCAATTCGCATATCGTCCAGCGGCAATTCGTTCCACAGCTTGGCAAACTCTATCACCTTCATTTCAAGACAATTAGAGATCTGCTCCAAGCTGGCAATTCCCAAATGCACGAACAACTGAATGTCGCCCCCGGCACCGTCGTTCAGGTTCAATAGCAAAGCCTTGCGGTGCGGAATCGGAAGATCGCAAATCTCCTGCCACAGGCGCACCATATAGGTCCGGTCAATCAGCCGGCTCTCGGCGGTTGGCTGGGTGTCCTGCAAGCGCTCCCAAGGGCTCGGGTTATCATCTCTATCCTGCTCCAGCGGCTGGACTTGCGCTTCCCTCAAGCCCGACCAGTCGGCTGCGATTTCGATCATGGTATCGAACAGTAGTGGCGCCCCCGATGCGCCTAAAATGGCCTCTGCCATCTCGACCGTGCGCATCCGGCCGGGATCAGCAGACTCCCGCAGCCTGCTCCGCAGCTCGCCGAGAGAGACGGCGTCCGTGGCTGGTTCGCTGCCGCGCATGCGTGCAAATCCGCAAACCTCTTGCCCATCCGCGCTATCCCAAACCGCCAGCCGCGGTGAATGTGTCATGACGTATCGCAGCTTCATCGCCAAGCTCAGCCACGCCGGCTTCCTGGCGCGAAAATATTCATTGCAGGCGTTATACGCGGTGACGGCGGCATAACCGCTGAAGTTGCGCACCTGCGGCCGCTCTTCGCCTCGCATCCGCTCGAACCGCGCCAGGAGCTGGCAAACAGCGTTACTGCACACGTCATCGATATCCGCCGCCTGGACTCGGCCGCCATCGCGCCGTCCCACGGAGCCCAACTTGAAACTGACAATTTTACGAATCAGCGGCGCGGCATAAGTGCTGACCAGTGAATCAAGTAACTGCGCCGCGCGGCCCTGGTCCGGTTCGCGCAGCCATGCCTCAAACTGCGTCTCGGGCGGTGCCGATTGCCCCCGTTCCGTCATGGCTTGAAACGCCTGTACCGTTTTTATCACAACAACAGAAATGCTGATTCATCGCTCGCCGGCAATATCCGGCCGTATTGTGCATCATCTGTCGCCATGAACACCCACTTCGCGGAAGACCCCCTCGGAGGAAGCCACATGGGAAGGACACTTTCGCACTGCCTGCTGCTGGCGCTTGTGGCGTCGGCAGCAGGGCACGTAAAAGCAGGCCAGTTCCTGCTGGCGGCGCACTCGACCGGCGCTTGGACCCTCGAGGAGGCGGAAACCATCCAGGTCAACGGCAAGGATAAAGTACGAACCGTCGCTCTGTCCCCCGCACCGCCTTCGACTTGGGATGCCAAAACCATCGGCCACCTGGCCGACGAGTCGCTGGCCTCCTTCTCAGCGGTCCTGCGAGCCCCGGATGGCACGCTTCTCGCGCGCACCGGGGAATCGGGCGGCTGGCTGCTGTTGTTGCCGGATGGCGAAAAAAGCAAAGCCGCTCAGTCCGCGGCCGAGCTCTGGCGGAACGCCGTTATCACACTGAAGCAGGATCACAAAGACAAAACCGGCCGTACGATCCGGCTCGCCGACCTCTATGCGGTCATCCCCGGTCAGGATCCTTCTTCATCCGCGGCGCGCCTGGCAACCGATCCTTCGCTCCACAAACTCCCGGGAATCGACGACTCGCAGGCTTTTCGCCAGATGCTGGAACTCATGCCGGTGGCGGCAAAGACCTATGCTTCAGGTCCCGCCGCAGACAAAATTCGCGATTACGTGCGCAGCGCGATGTCCACGCGGCTCGAAAAATGGAATGACGGCGACGCGCCCGTTATCGTGCTCGATGAGTGCCTGGCGCTCGCCAAGGTGTCCCAAACCGCCTTCCCCGGCGACGCGGCGCAGGCCACACTTCGAAAACAGGCGGCCGAATCCAAAAAGTGGCTCGATCGAAAAGTAGCCATTCTGCGTGCACTCGACGCCGGCAAACAGGCCGACGCCTTTCTCACCGCCTATCGCGAATTTGAGCCCTACGACAAGTCTTTTCCCGATCTCGCCGGCAAACACCGTGCTCACCTTCAGGAAAGTGCCCTGAGCCATCTGGACACCGCGCGGCAGTTGCGCAAGCAGGGCGATTACGCAAACGCCATCCGCCACCTGCGGCTGGCGCAGTTGCGCAACCCGGAATTGGCCGAGGCAGGCCAGCTTCTGGAAGAAGTCCGGTTGGAGATTGCCCGCCTTTCAGCCCAGAAGTTCGCCGACGCCCGCCGGGGTATCGATCCGCGTTCTCCGGCCCAAGTGCAACTGCAACGCAAACTTTTGCTGGCCGAACAGTACCTCAATGACGGCAAACAGCAGGAGGCCGAACAGGCGCTGCACGACGCTGAAGCCATCGACAAAGACGAACCCAAAATCACGTTGGGGCAGGCGCGCCTTGCACTGGCGCGCGGTGATCTCGGTATGGCGCTCGCGCTGCTGGATCTCTACGCCGGCATGGCCGTTACCCCGCAGGATTTCGCCGAGGGAGAAAAACTGCGTGCCACCGTCCAATATAAAATTGATAACACCCGAACCGAGGTTCAGGCTCAGTTAAAAAGCCTGTACAACGACCAGCGCTTCGCCAGCGCCTTGCAAGCTTCCGCAAACGGACTGAAGCTTGACAACGAGGAGCCGGCATTTCTTTTCCAGGCCGGCGTAAATGCCAGCCTGCTGCGTCACAGTGACGATGCCATCCCCCTGCTCCACCGTTACCTCGACCTTTCCGACTCCACCCAAGCCAATCGCGAGCAGCGCCTCGCCACCCTGCGCCTGCTGCATGAGCTGTCGGCGCCGGCCGCGACGGCAGACGCGAAACCCGCGGGCAGCCCAACGGCCGCAAGCTGGTTCTCCGGCGCTCCGCTCGAGCGCGGGGTTTTTTACGACCCGGTCAGCCTCGCGTTTCAACCTAAAGCGATTCGTGTTACCGCGTCCAATCATCTGACCGTGAACTATGAATGGAACGGCCCTCAATTACAATCCGTGCACACGAAGTACGAAGAAAAGAAGACCGGCTCAAATATCGCGAAGCTGGCCCTCGCAGGAGCCGCGGCGTCACAGGGCCTATCCCTGCCGGTCAACTTGAGAACCACTGGGCGCGAAACCAACGACTTCTATTTCAGCTACTACGACGATGCTCCACAGATTTTCAAAGTCAGCCGCGATAACGTAGTCGTCAAGAGCCGGAAAATTCCCGTGATGCTTCCAGCCTTTCCTACCTTGGGCCCGTTCGGCGGCATCGGTGCGATCGGCTCGCTCGTCAATCTCGGACGCCTGGGCATGATGAGCGGCGGCCTGAAAGGGCTTTCCGGCCTCGGTGGCCTCGGCGGGTTAAGCCGCGGCATGCCCAATATGAGCGGGCTCAACACCGCCAGCTTGAAAGGAATTTCCGGGGTCGGCGGCATGGGCAGCATGAGCGGCATGACCGGGCTTTCTTCCATGGGACAGTTCCTCCCCGGACGAAACTACTCGGTCCATGCTGACCCCGATGGCGGATCCACCAGCGGCTATCTCACGCTGTGGAACAGCCCGCGGCTGGATACCCGCTTGGCCTACATGGTCACCGGCAAGCGCGTGGCGGTCGGGTTCTCCGGCAACCGCTATTTCCACCCGTTCGTCTGGGACGCCATTCACTTCTTCGAGCTCGACTACGACGATCAAGGGCGCGTCAGCCACGCCTGGGAGCTCGATGAGCCAAACGCACCCCGCCTGGATTTCACCTGGGAGGGTCAGAAACTCATGAGTGTCGTCGGCCGCGGTCACGCCGAAGAGATGGTATATTCACGCACCTTGAGTTACTCGGGCGAAAGGCTTGTCAGTGAATCAATCACGCAGGGCGGCAAAACCTCGAAAATCCAGTACAAGTACAACAAACAGGGTGTCCTCACAGAAGCCGACTGCGATACTGATCTTTCCCTGGATGGCCGCTCCCGGAAGATCGAGTTCCTGGATGAAACCGCAGACAGGGGGAAACGCTGATGAGGTTCGGAACATTCGCCGTCTCGGCAGTTGCGGCTATGGGGGCAGCGTTGGCACAGCAGAGCGCGCCCCCGCAGCGAACCATGACCACGCGGCCCGTTAGCTCGGTCGCTTCTGATTCCAAGCCCGCCACGGGCGCTCCTTCGAAAGGCGCAAATCAGTCAGCCGATTCCCGCATACCAGACTCGGCCGGGGCCTTCGATTCACTCAACAAGTCCCTGGAGGATTTGAACGCGATCCGCGATGGCAATCTTTCCTTAGTGCAAAAAGACGGCTGCGCGCCGGAACTGGCCTCGCGGATTGCCGACCTGAAAGCCAAGTTGAACGGTTCAGACGCCGCTGTTGCGGCTCCCGCAGCCCCAAGAGTTTTGGAAAAGACCGGCGACGCCGATCCCCTGACGGTCGCCAATGAGTGGTTCAAGCCAGCAGGCGCTTCCAAGCAGACGTCCCCCAGCCGCACGCGCGAGAGCAGTCTGCTGGATGCCGTGCTCAATAGTACGCCGGCTCCGGCTGAACGGTCCACTGATCCCAGAGCTTCCGGCGTCGAGCACAACAACAAATTGAGCGAAGCGGAGAGAGCGAGTGTGCAATCGGAGCTCGAACAACTCTCGAACGCTTGCGCCGCCAAAAAATAAGGAGATGGTTATGCGGTCCGGCATTCTATTCCTTTCGTTGTTGGGAACGCTTTGTGCGCAGGACGTTCCTGCACCGCAGGCAACAGTTCCACCCGTGCCTGCACCGGTGGTCACTTTGGATGTTGCACCCCTCGCGCCGGTCGATCTCGATTCACCTTATGCTTCGCCGCGGGACGCCGCACGCCATCGTTTTCAAGCTACCCTGGCGGAGCTGCGGTCTGCCCGGAACACCAAGCTCGCGATGCAGGGCTTCGGGGAAGCCTTGCTGATTGACCGCAGTTACGCTGCCGCCGCATTCAATCTCGGCGTAGTTGCAGCCATCGCGGAAAAATGGCAGGACTCTTTGGCGGCGCTCGAAGAGGCCGCCCGTCTGGACCCGGGCGCTTTAGCAAAAGCGGCTGCACCGCAAATCGAACGGCTTCGATTGATCTGTTCCCTGGACACGACCGCTGACGGCAAACGCAAACTCCAGTATGATGAGGCACTCTATCCGGTTCTCGGCGAATTGCCCAAGTTGCCGCCGGCCGAGGCCACCGCGGCGCTGACCGACATCGGGCGCGTCGATCCCAAGCGCTGGGAAGCGCCGGCACTTCTTGCGGCCATCAATGGCAACGGCCACGGGTACGATGTCGCGGCCAAATTCTTGAAAATTGCCGTGGCGAATGCAACCGATCCGGCAATTAAACTGCGTCTGGAAAAAGCTCTGCACGCGGCTGAACGCGAACTGCGATACGACGCGGCCCGCGCCAGTGCCGATGCCACCGCCGACAAAGGTGACTACGAGAAAGCCGCGGAGCTGTATGAAACTGCCTGGACTGCTGTCCCGGCGAGGTCCTCCAATGGAATGGAAGCCGCCGCGGCTTGGTTGTTGCATGACGACACTGCTCGAGCCGCCGCAATCCTCGTGCGCTTACGCGACAGCGGCAATGATGAGTTCAGCATTCCCGCAGTGGCCATGCTGAAGGAGCTCGAGCCGATTGAGACCGCCGCCAAGTCGCCTTCGAGCGATGCCGGTCAATTCTTCCGCGACGCCGGACCAGCTCAGCCGGTTCGAATCGCCGATTTGATTCCCCCAGTCGATACGAGGTCCATGGAAATTCTCGCGCGCCCGTTACCGGCGCTCGCGGCGGATCAGGAACCGGTCGTGCTGCTGGCTGCTCTCTCGCCCAACCCCGCCGATACCGCACAGGCGGCCGCGCTGCCGGCTCTGGCCGCTCCCCGGATTGCCGGAGAAAACCCTTGGCGCGAACTCTCGCAACTGCGAGGCGCGACTTTGTCAGACCCCGCCCGGCAGGAACATCCGGTGCAAACAGCCGACATCTCCGCCGGCGCCCACACACTCCGCTTGATTCAGGTGACGAGCGAACCCGCCGGGGCCCGCGTTTTCGCCGGCACGTCGCCGGATTCCATCTGCCTGACGCCGTGCGACATTCAAGCCGCGCTCGGCTCCCACACGCTGCGCCTGAACCTCCCCGGATACGAAGAGGAAGTCAAATCGGTGCGCGTCACTGCCGCGAAGAGCGAGTTGGCTGTGGTGCTGAAGCCGATCCGCGGAAATGTGCTGGTCGCGACCTCGGCCGCGGCAACACTCAAGGTAAACGACACCACGATCTCGAATGCGGCGCCGGTCGAGCTGGCGCTGGCGCCGGGCCTCTATCGCATCACGGCCGATTTCGGCGCCACGGCGCGCGAGCGCACCATCAATCTCAAACCCGGGGCCAAGCTGTACATAGTATTCCAGCCCTAGCTTCGCCACCCGCGCGCCGCTGGGATCACTGTCTACTGAACGAACGCCGCTGTCTGGGCAACCTGCTCCTTCAGACTCTGGTCATCGGTCGAATCCGCCAGCCTGTCGAGCAGCATCAAAGTGTGTCGCCTCCCCCGAGGTACTCAAACAACGTCTGCACAGGCACACGCGTGCCCTGAAAAACCGGAACGCCATGCATCGTCTCAGGATCACGGCTTCGTACCCATGCCGTCCACCACGGGGGGCCAGATGACAAGTCTCCGGGTGAGGGTAACGCCGCTCATCTTCGTGGCTTCGGTGCCGCTTAAGGTGAATTGTGTCGCCAAGGCAGCCGCTATCGGCGCAAGCTCTGGAAGCCTGCCCGCGATAGTCAAACAGCCTTGGGATCAGCCTTTTCGGCTTTGTCCTGCTCGCGGGTCGACACCCACTTTGCGTGTTCCTGGGACACTAGCCCCTCGACTCGCTCAGCTAAAAGCGCTAGTGGCCTGTCGGACGCCGCATAAGGACCCGCGGTCGCAAAGTACAAATACTTTTCGTGCTTGAGGGCCTCGCACGTCGAGCGGTAGGAGATCCAGCTAGCCTGGAATTGATTGAGTTGCTGCAACGCTTCCACAACAACAACCAGCATCCCCAGGCCCGCGGAAACTCCCGTCCATTTCGCCACCGAGGTCGCAGGTACTACCGCTGCGGACACGATCGTCACGATCTTCAATGATTTGTACCAGCGCTGGTTCGTGCGACTCTTCTTGTCATACCACTCAATCTGGTCTTGAAGTCGATTCACGACCACTTCACCGGAGGTATTCAGATCCGCCACGGAAGAATTGTATCTAAAGATGAGCTCCGGCTCACGGACCCATCTTTCACGCGGCCCTTAGAACTCAGACCGGCGAATCAAATGCCAAGTTGCCGATAGACCTCGGCTCCGTACCAACGTGCGCCGTGCGCACCGGCGCTGCGAGTCGTATGTTCCTGCTTAGCCGAACTGAACCGTTGCCTGAGGCGCCGCCTTACCGTATCCTCTGAAGGCCCCTTTAAATCTCCAATATCACTGGCATGATCAGCGGTCTTCTCGACGTTTGCTTCTGGATGTAGCGCTTCAAGTCCGCGCGGATCTTCTCTTTCATGACCCCCCAGTCGGTCATCTCTTCCGGGTTCGAATTCTCCAGCGTTTTTTGTACGACCGCGCGCGCGGTCTGCATCAGCTCCGACGCGCCATCCTCGGCGCCCGTGAAGCCGCGGCTCACCAGTTCCGGCACGCTCTCCACTCTTCCCGTGTGCTTACTGATCGCGATGATCGGCAGCACGATGCCGTCTTCGGAAAGATGGCGCCGGTCGCGGATCACCACGTCCTCCACCACCTCGTCCACCGACCCCGAATCAATGCACACGCGCCCCACCGGCACGTTCTCGCCGCGCCGCGCGCCGTGCTCATCGATCTCCAGCGTTTCGCCGGTTTGCATCACGAAGATTTCTTCCAGGCCCGAATGCTTCAGGTGCTCGGCCAGCCGGGCGTGCTTGTCCATCTGCCGGTACTCGCCGTGGATCGGCACGAAATACCGCGGCCGCACCAGGTTCAGCACCAGCCGCAGCTCCTCAATGCTCGCGTGCCCGGAAACGTGCAGCGGCGGATTCATGCTGCCGTACATCACATCCGCGCCGCGCCGCGCCAGGTGGTCGACCATGCGGTAAATCAGCTTTTCGTTCCCGGGAATGATGCGCGAGCTGAGCACTACGGTGTCGCCCTTCTCGACTGAAATGTGCTTGTGGTTGTCTACCGCCACGCGCGAAAGCGCCGACATCGGTTCGCCCTGCGTGCCCGAAATGAGAATCGTGACCTTCTGTGCGGCCGCATCCATCGCGTCCTGCGGGCGAATCAGCACGCCATCCGGAATCGTCAGCAGGCCGAGATCGTGCGCAATCTCGGAAACGCTCGTCATGCTGCGCCCCACAATCGCCACTTTGCGCCCGAACTCATCGGAAATATCGAGAATTTGCTGGATGCGGTGAATCGACGAGCTGAAGCAGGAGACCACGATACGCCGCTCGGCGCGGTTGAAAATATCCTCGAGACGCGGCCGTACCGCCCGCTCCGATTCCGAGTAGCCCGACCGATCGGCGTTGGTCGAATCCGACAGCAGCAGCAGCACGCCGCGCTTACCGTAGTCCGCCAGCGTGTGCAGGTCGAACAATTCATTATCGGTCGGCGTGGGATCGACCTTGAAATCGCCCGTATGAATCACCACCCCGACCGGCGTCGTGATGGCTAGCGCCACTGCGCTGACGATCGAATGAGTAACGTGAATAAACTCGATCCGGAACGGCCCGAGTTCCAGAACCTGACGCGGTGTAATAGTATGAAAGCGGTACTCTTCCGGTAAGTCGTATTCCTCGAGGCGCCGCTCCACGAGCGCCAGGGTGAATGCCGTGCCGTATACCGGAACATTAAGCTCGGCCAGGAAAAACGGCACCGCACCGATGTGGTCTTCATGCCCGTGTGTGAGGATCAGGGCGCGCACATGTTCCCGGTTTTCACGGAGATAAGCCAGGTCGGGCGTGACCAGGTCTACCCCTAGGAGTTCGTCTTCGGGGAACATCATCCCCGAGTCGATCACGATGATGTCGTCCCCGTAGCGGAGCGCCATCATGTGCATCCCGAACTCGCCCAGACCGCCGAGCGGGATTACTTTCAATTTGTTAGCCAAAGGATTGCCGAGCTTCCAGTGTACAGGCTGGGTGCTCCAAATAAAAATGCTCACCCCGAAGGGTGAGCATTCAATCTCCCCGTTCTACCGGGGTGATGTTCGATGGGAGAACCATTTTCGACGGCATCGCAACCGCCAAAAACTTAGTGATTGGATATTAAGTTTTCCAGCTGGCGCAGTCAAGTAAAAAACCCGGCGAAAAATAAGGCCCCTAAGCATCAGGAACCCTGGAACTTATGAGTCCGAAGCATTTCCACAACTGCTGTGGAAAAGGACGAAGAGGCCCTATTTCATCCCGCCATTTTAGGGCTAAACCAAAGATAACCTTCGTCTTACCGATCGCTCAGATGGAGCGAAATCACGGGCTCTGCGTCCCCTCCTGGTCCCATGCGCCGGAATAGCGTCCGGAAACCGCCGAAGGAGAGACCCGCAACCAGGCAGAAAATGAGCAGTAACCCTGTGAGTCTAAAGATATTTATGACCAGGTTGCCGATGTTGTCGCGTGCGCCCGGCACGTGCTCGTCCAGCGTGATCGTCGGCTCATAGCGAATCTGCGCCAGTAACCGTTCGGCATCGTCAGCATTCGGTGGGGAGAGCACCACGGCGACGAGCGGCCCGGCCCGCTTGGCCATGGCCCCCGAAATCCTCTGGAAATCCACAAGCCGTTCACGGGCGATCTGCGGAGTGGGGTAGGAGAAGATGGCCAGCTTCATATCCCCGGAGGGCAGATGGAATACACCGAACTGGGCTTCCGCCCCAAAATGGAACGCGGCGGTGGAAGGTGAAATGCCGGGAGCGAACTTTTCCAGACCAACGGGCCCCAGAATATAGCGTTCGGAGTTCGGAACCAGCCCCTTATCAGGAAGATAGCCCATGAGCGCGGGGAGCGGCGACTGTTCCAGCTTGGGCAGGGTCTGAACCAGTCCGTCTATCTCCGCCACTGACGGTTTGTAGTCACTGAAGCTCAGCAAGTAGTTTCCGTAGGCTAAAGTCACGGAATCGCTTGATTCTACAGCCAGTTTCCCTAATGCAGAGGGTTTGGCATCGGCTGGCCGCTGCCAGTCGAAGGCGGCCAGGGACCCGGTGGAATCCTGAAGCCGGTAAGCGGTGGCGGTGAACTTCCGGGTTTGGAATTCATAGCCCGCCTGCTCGGCTTGCTGGAAGCCGCATTCATCCCAAAATGCACGGTCAGAGACCTCCAGCGGCTGGTCCGAGGTGCGGTGGAAGCTGCCGAACGTGTCAGGCCAGAGGCCGCCAAAAGCCGCGACCGGCAGAAGAAGCGTCAGGAGAAGCTTCGTCATGGTTACCTTTCATATTAGACGCTACCGCGAACGGGGGAGAATGTAAGATCCATGCCAGAAGATCCACGGGAGGTTTACTCCCGGCTATTGGAAGGGCGAAGGGCGGAGATTGCCGCACGCGAGAAACGTCACCGGAAACTCGGATACTTGAAGCTCGTGGCGGCAGTAGCGATCGGGGTGGCCGTGTGGTTGGCGCTGGTGCACGTGACTTCCATTTTCTGGGCGCTCGTGCCGGCGGGGGTGCTGGCCGCGCTCTCGGTGTTTCATGAACATCTGCTGCGACGGCTGGAGAGACGGCGGAGAGCAGAACGGTATTTCGAAAAGGGGCTCGCGCGGCTGGATGGGAACTGGGCAGGAACAGGCGAGACCGGTATCGGATACCTCGATCCAGCGCACCCTTACGCCCAGGATCTCGACCTGTTTGGCAAGGGTTCGTTGTTCGAATTGCTATCAACGGCGCGGACGCACATCGGTGAGGATACGCTGGCGCGGTGGCTGCTGGCGCCGGCTGATCCTGCGACCGTCAGCGGGCGTCACGAGGCGGTGAACGAACTCCGGTCGCGGCTCGACCTGCGTGAAGACCTGGCGATTGTGGCGGAAGAGGCGCGAACCGGAGTTGACCCGGCTTCGCTCGCGGCATGGGGCGAAGCGGCGCCGTTGATTGAGGGCCGGGGGCTGCGCGCCGGAGTGTTTGGGCTGACGGCGCTCGGGATACCAGCCGGCTGCGCACTGGCGCTGTACATTCTGCACCAGTTCGGGGTGGTTGTGCTGGCCGAGTCAACGGTGACATTTCTGCGGGACTTTTTCCTGATCGTGCTGCTGGTGAATCTTGCGTCGCTACACCGTCTGCGCGAGCGCGTGGCCGCGATCGTGGCGGCGGTGGAGGAATCGGCGCACGAGCTGAAGCTGTTATCGGAGGTGCTGCTACGGCTGGAGCGGGAGAGTTTCCGCTCGCCGATGCTGGCCTCGCTGCGCGCCTCGCTCGATTCCGAAGGCGATCCGCCATCCAAGCGGCTGGCCCGGCTCAACCGCCGAATCGAGCTGTTGGATTCCGGACATCATCTTGTGGTACGGCTTTTGGAGCCGTTTGTGCTTTGGACGACGCACCTGGCATTCGCGGTGGAGAGTTGGCGGCGGCACAACGGCGCGGCGGTGCGGCGATGGCTCACGGCGACCGGCGAAATCGAAGCGCTGTGCTCGCTGGCGAGTCATGCGTTCGAGCATCCAGACGATCCGTTTCCGGAATTCACGGCCGAGGGGCCGTGGTTGGAGGCGGAAGGGATCGCGCACCCGTTTCTTCCGGAGAGCCGTGTGGTACGGAATGATGTGCAGATCGGCGGCGACCTGCGGCTATTGGTGGTCAGTGGCTCGAATATGTCGGGCAAGAGTACGCTGCTGCGGACGCTGGGAATCAACGCGGTACTGGCGCAAGCGGGAGCATCGGTGCGGGCGCGGCGGCTGCGGATGTCGCGGCTGGCGGTGGGTGCGTCGATCCGGATTACGGACTCACTGCAGGAGGGCGTCTCGCGATTCTACGCGGAGATCCTGCGGCTGCGTCAGATTCTGGACCAGGCCCGCGCCGATACGGCGGTTCTGTTTCTGATCGATGAATTTCTGCACGGAACAAACTCGCACGACCGGCGGGTGGGAGCAGAGGCGGTGGTCAGGAGCCTGGTGGAGCGGGGCGCCATCGGGCTGATTACGACGCACGACCTGGCGCTGGCGGACATCGCGGCGGTGCTGGGCGCACGCGCGGCGAATGTGCATTTCGAAGATCAAATTGAAAACGGCCAGATCCACTTCGATTACGTGCTGCGCCCGGGCGTGGTGCGGAAGAGCAACGCGATCGAGCTGATGCGGTCGGTGGGGCTGGAGATATAACCATAATTCACAAGACCATTGAGCGATCTTTCGGCACATGCGCTATCATGAATCCCACTCGTCTTCCCTGAGGAGTCACTCATGTCCACGCCATCGCAGAAGACGGTAGCGGCAGAAATTTTGGTTCGTCCTATGCGCGAAACGGATCTGGTTTCCGTACGGCGCATTTTTCGAGTAGCTTTCGGCACATTCATCGGTGTGCCGAATCCGGAGGAGTTCTGGGCGGATCGGGAGTACGTTTTCACGCGCTGGCGGCGCGATCCCGGTTCAGCTTTAGTAGCCGAACTGAATGGCGCAGTGGTGGGATCGAATTTCTTGACTAGATGGGGCAGCTTTGGGTTGTTCGGTCCGTTAACGGTTCGGCCCGATTTGTGGGACCAACGTGTGGCGCAGAAGCTGCTGGACCGCACCATGGAAATATTTGCGGAATGGGGAGTTCGAGAGACCGGACTTTTCACGTTTGCGCACAGCGCCAAGCATCTCGGGCTCTACTACAAGTTCGGATACTGGCCCTGGTTTTTGACGGCCATCATGTCCAAACCGGCCAGCGCGCAGGCAACCTCCGTTCAAAAGTTCTCTTCGATGAAAAATCAAGACGAAGCGCTGAGCGCCTGCCGCCGACTGACGGACTCGATCTACAAAGGACTGGATGTAACGCTCGAAATCCGTGCGGTCGCAGACCAGAATCTCGGAGAGACGCTGCTTCTATGGGACGGCGATGTAATCGACGCGCTGGCTGTCTGCCACTGCGGCGAAGGATCCGAGGCGGGACGGGACACATGCTACGTCAAATTTGCTGCGGTTCGGCCCGCGCCGAACGCGGGCCATGCGTTTGAACGTTTGCTGGATGGATGCGAGGCCCTTGCGAACGAGCGCGGCCTGGCGCGGGTCGAGGTGGGAACGAATCTAAGCCGCCGGGAAGCTTATCGGCGGATGCTCGAACGGGGATTCCGCACTGCCATCCAGGGTGTGGCGATGCACAGGCCCGACTCGCCGGGTTACAACCGCCCGGACGTTTTTGCTATCGACGACTGGCGCTAGTGGGCTGTCCCAGTCATTTTGCTGCGGCAGGCCGGACCATGCGCGGCCACTACCATACACGCGTCGTCCTGCTAGCCGTTCAGCGACTCGCAATCGCTAAGTAAGCACGGGCCACCTGGAGCTGAGGCAAGTCCTGGTCAGCTTGGGACCAGGCGTCCAGAAAGTCGTGATACGCTTTGACGGCTTCGTCGTGCTTACCCTCTTTATCCCAGGCGAGGGCGATGCCGTAGAGGGCCCAGCCGGAGTGGGGGCGTTGATCGAGCACCCTATTAAATATGTTGCGGGCGTCGTCGAATTTGGCGGCGCGGATACATGCGTCGCCGAGGACTTCGAGCGCAGGGCGGGAGTATTGCGGCGGTTCGGAATAGCCGAGTTCTCTCTGTTTTAAGTCGGCTTGCTCGAGGAGCGTGCGTGCGCCTTCCAGGTCGCCTTTTCGGCCGGCGATATTGCCGCGCAACTCGACAGATGCGGTTCCGAGAAGTTTCAGGACCCGATCGCGCGTAGATTTGGCGTCATCCTTCAGGTCTTCCTGCGAAATCCGCCAAAGCATGGCATCGAGCGCGCCGGAATGGCGTTCGGCCTCGTCGATTTGTCCAGCGTCGGCGGCTTTCATTCCGCGGGCATAGGCGACCAGACCATCGCGATAGCTGCGCGTAGCCAGACTGAGGTCGGAGTCGGGAACATCGAAATGCATGGGATGTTCGATGACGTCGTCCCATTTCGCGAAGCGGATGGCGAGGCGGTTCGAAGTAGCGGCTAGCTGACCGACATAGAATCCGAATTGCTGTACTTCGCCGGGAGTTTTAGCAACGCTCTCTAACTCGCGGGCGTATTCGCAAGCCTCCTGATAACGGCCTTCCTCGGCGCAGTCAGCGATGAGATAGCTGAGGTTGTGCTCGTAGTTCCAGTCATCTTCCACGGAGACATGCTGGGCGGCCATGTAGTCGAGATCGACGCGGCGGGCATCGAGAAAGATCCGGCGGGCGCTCGTAATCGCCGATGCGATAAAAGATGTGGCCGGGCATGTGCACCATGTGTCCGGATGAAGGCGCGAGTTTGCCCAATTTCTCCGCGCTTTCGAGCGCCCAAGCGGGATGCCCGTTTTCGACGGCGTGAATCCAATAATGATTGCCGGCGGCGTTATCCGGGTGATCGTGGAGGATGTCGCGCAGCATGGCCTGCCCGTTGAGGGCGCCGGCGTGGGGTTCGCCTTTGGCGTCGTAGCCTCCCATTTCGGAAAGGGCCAACAGCAGCCTGGCGTCGAGGTCGTCGGGGTAGTGATCGAGGAGCGATCCCATCTGCTGGTTGAAGGCTTTGGTGGCGTCGTCGCCGCTCTTTTCCTGCTCGTCGGCGTATGCGCGGACATAGCGCTGCTCGTGATCGGAGGCGTTGGCGGAGAGTTCCTTGGCTTTGCCGAGCTCGGCTTTGGCCTGGTCTTTATTGCCGCCGCGCATCTCGAGCGCTTGCGCAACGCCCCAGTGGCACATGGCGCAGTCGGGATCGAGACGCAGAGCCTGTTCGAAGGCGCGCAGAGCTTCGTAATCCCAGAAGCAATGTAAGAGCGCGAGACCTTGCGTGAACCATTGCTGCGCTTCGGGAGATTTCGTCGTGATTTTGAGATCGGCTGTGCCGATGCCGTCGATGTGCTGAGGAGGAGGGAGCTTCTCCAGATCGACGGTCAGTTTTTCCGGCGAGGGGTGATGATGAGTTTGGGCGAGCGCGCATGTGCACAGCAGGAGGACGGCGAGTTGGGTTTTCATCTAAAGGGAAGTTTAGGGGACGCCGAAGAGATGGTGCAAGACGATCGCGAAACACACTTGTCACCGTCCGAGGGTTTTCGCGAGATAGTCGACGATGGCTTTGACCTCGGCATCCGACGCCTGAGCGCCGCGAGCCACCATGTTCACGACTACCGCGTTCCATTGTGCGGCGTTCATGCGCTGACTGGTGACAACTTCCAGCGAATGGCAGGCTGTGCCGCAGGATTTCTCGACCAACGCTTTTGCGCCGCCGGCGGGCAGCACCAGGGGAGCAAACGCACCGACCTGCGGCTGACCGCGGCGGGCTGCGGCAGCGGCGGCGACCGCCTTCGAAACGGAATCAGGCAGCGCCTGGCGGGGAACATCGGGCATCGCAAAGGCGACGAGGCTGTTGCTCAGCCCGCCGTTCAAATAGGCGCCGCCGCCGGTGGCCATGAGTGCGACATACTGCCTGCCGTCGCGGCCCATGTAGGTGATGGGGATGGTGTGGCCGCTCGCTTCGACTTTTGTTTCCCAGAGCAGCTTACCGGTTTTCGAGTCAAAGGCGCGGAAGCGGGAGTCATTGGTTGCACCGATAAACACGAGGCCGCCTGCGGTGGCGATGCTGCCGCCCAGATTCAGCGAGCCGGTGTCGCGGACGCCGATGGCTTCGAGCGCCTCCATTCTGCCCAACACGGAACGCCAGGCGATATCGCCCGAAGCCAGATCGATCGCGATCAGCTCGCCGAAGGGAGGATTCTGGCAGGGAATGCGGGTTTCGCGATCCCAAAACCGCGCGTAGGTGCCGTAGGCCGAAGTGCGAATATAGTCCGAACCGCGCTTCTCCATGTGGCCCCATTGCGCGACATTCATGACGTTCACAAATAACAAGCCGAGATTGGGGTCGACCGACACGCCGCCCCAATTGCCGCCGCCGAGCGTGCTGGGGAAGAACAGCGCGTTGCCCTCGACGGGCAGGGGCGTGTAGGGTCCGCCAATCTGCATATGATTTGTTTCAAACAATTCCTTGCAGAAGCGGGCGTGGTCGGGAGAGAGGCCGTACATTTCGTCGAGCCGGAACGTGTTGCGGGCAAGCGGCGGAGGCTTCAGCGGAAAGGGCTGGGTCTTGGCGGTCACTTCACCGGGCACCTGGCTTGGCGGGACAGGCCGCTCCTCGATGCCGTAGACGGGTTTTCCGGTGACGCGATCGAAAACGAAGAGTAGACCCATCTTGGTGATCTGGGCGACGGCGGGGATGACGCGACCGGCGCGGTGAATGTCGAACAGGGCGGGCGGGGCGGCCAGGTCGTAATCCCAGAGATCGTGATGCACGAGCTGCTGGTGCCATCTCTTTTCGCCCGTGCGCGCGTCGAGCGCCACCAGCGAATTGCCGTAGAGACCATCGCCGAGGCGATCGGCGCCGTAGAAATCGGAGGTGGGCGCACCGAGCGGTGCGTAGACGATGCCGCGTTTCACGTCGACGGTGAAAAAGCCCCAGACGTTTGTGCCCGAGCGATTTTTCCAGGCGCCCGGAGGCCAAGTCTCCGATCCCGGTTCACCCGGCCGCGGAACCGTGTGAAAGGTCCACAGCAGCTTGCCGGTTTTGGCGTCCCAGCCGCGAATATCGCCATAGGCACCGGCGCTGGGCGAGCCTTCGCCATTGCTGCAACCAGTGATGACGACATCGCCGAACACGGCCGGTGGCGACTGCAAGGCGTAGCGTCCGTCCGGCAAGCCGTCCAGCACACCTTTTTTCAGATCGACCCGGCCCTCCTCGCCGAATCCGGGGGCGGGTTTGCCGGTGGTGACATCGAGCGCCAGCAGGTAGGGACCGTTGCCGGCGAAAACGCGCGCATGCAGGCCACCGGTGCCGGGCCAGTAGGCGAGGCCGCGCAGGGCCACCGGGCTGGCATCGTACTTCCACAGCAACTCGCCGGTTTCGGGGACGAGCGCATACACGCCGTCGGGGGCGGTAACGTACATGACACCCTCAACGACTATGGGCACAGCTTCGGAGCCTGGCTTGCCGGTGCGAAACGTCCACGCGAGCTGGAGATGTTGGACGCCGGCGGCGTTGATCTGGTGCAAAGGCGAGTAGCGCATGGCGCCGGGATCGTGCCCGAAGGAAGGCCAGTCGGTCTGAGCGAACGCGACAGTCGAGAGCAGCAAGGACGCGGCTAGACGAATCACCCCACTACTCTAGCCAATTGAGCGGACTGCCGGACGCGGCAGCTCAGTTGACCAGCTTGCCGCGGCGCAGGTAAGCCGGGGTGTCGAGGTCGTCGGGATCGAAGGTCAGGGCGGGAGCTGCGGCCGCGCCGGCGGCTGCGGCGGCGGGTTCGTAAGGCTCTACCGGCTCTTCCACAACGGGCTCGGGTTCCGGTTCGGGCTCGGACACGGGTTCCACGGCGCGCGGAGGCTCAGGAATCGCCACGATGCGCGGTTCGAGCACTACCGGAGGCTCGGCTGCGGGCGCGCCTTCAGGCTGGAATCCCGTGGCGATCACCGTAATCTTCACGGCATCCTGCATGGATTCGTTCAGAATCACGCCGAAGTTGATTTGCACGTCATCGCAATCGGCGGCCTCACGAATGATGGAGCAGGCTTCGTTCACTTCATGCAATCCAAGCTGGCTTGATCCCGTGATGTTGATGAGGATGCCGCGTGATCCGGTGATGCGCGAGTCTTCGAGCAGCGGGCAACTGATCGCCTTGCGCGCCGCTTCGACGGCGGCATTTGCGCCGCGGCCTACGGCTGTGCCCATCATGGCGTAACCCATGCCCTGCATGGTGGCACGGATGTCTGAGAAATCGCGATTGATGAGACCGGGCGTGGTGATGATGTCGCTGATGCCCTGCACCGCCTGCACCAGGATGTCGTCGGCCAGCCGGAAGGCTTCGAAAAAGCTGGTGCCGCGCGGAACCAGCTCGAGAAGACGGTCATTGGGAATGGCGATCACGGTATCGACGGTGCCGGCCAGCTCGGCGAGGCTCTTGTCGGCCTGGCGCATGCGGCGCACGCCTTCAAAGGTGAAGGGCTTGGTGACGACCGCGACGGTGAGCGCATCGAGTTCCTTGGCGAGCGACGCCACTACAGGCGCCGCGCCTGCGCCCGTGCCCCCGCCCAGACCGGCAGTGACGAAGACCATGTCGGCGCCCTGCAGCAGCTCGATGATGTGTTCGGTATCTTCGAGCGCGGCCTGGCGGCCGACGGCAGGGTCCGAGCCCGCGCCCAGGCCACCGGTGATCTTGGCGCCGATTTGCAGCTTGTTCGGAACCAGAGAAGACTCGAGCGCCTGCACGTCGGTGTTGAGGATGTGGAATTCGACACCCTCCAGGCCTTCGTGAATCATGCGCGCCACGGCGTTCGAGCCGCCGCCCCCGACACCCACGACTTTAATGCGCGCGCCTTTCCGGCTCTCTTCCTGAAGCTCAAACTTCAACCGGTCAAAACCCGAGTCCAGCAGTGCCATCGTTTGCTTCCTTTCCTTGGTTACTTCAAAATTCGCGCCAGCAACCCCACGGACTGGCGCTCCATCTCTCCCTGCACTTTCAATTTCGCCGAGTACATGGCGAGGCCTGCGGCGGTCGTCCACGACGGCTGGTCGAGTTCGCCGGGCCAATCCTGAATCCCGACAGGAAGCCCGTTACGCGCCTGGCATTGGAGCACGCTCTCGGCCATGTCACACATGGCAGCAAGCCGCGCGCCGCCGCCGGTGAGCACCACGCCGCCCACGAGCGACCGCTCCATTCCCACGCGCGCCGCCTCACGCCGCACATACTCGAACAGCTCGCGCGCACGCGCCTCGATAATCTCGTTCAACATGCGCCGCGGAAGCTCGCGGGCCTTATCGTCGCCGGACGTAGTCACTTCGATCACGCTGTTGCCGGCGGTGTAGTCGGCCGTCGCGCTGCCGTACTGTTCCTTCACCTCCAGGGCTTCCTCCAGGCTGATATGAAACGCCAGCGCGACGTCGCGAGTGAAATGGTCGCCGCAAATCGGGAGGCTGGAAGCCAATTGCAAGCTGTCGTTGTAGTACAGAACCAGGTCAGTCGATTGCGAGCCGATGTCCACGAGCGCGGTGCCTTCGTGGCGATCCTCGGGCCGGATGGAAGCGAAGTGCGCGGCAACGGGCTCGTAGACTGTTTCCTCGACCGCGATGTGCGCCTGGTTGACGGCACCGATGATGCAGTTATGCTCCTGAACCGAGCCGGTGATCAGGTGAGCGTTGGCCTCCAGGCGCTGCGCCAGCATGCTGCGGGGGTCGCGGTGCCCGGGATGGTCCTCGACGATGAAATCCTGCGGAAACAACTGCAAGACCACGCGGTCCTCGCGGAGCTGCACTTTCCATGCGCGATCGAGCGCGCGGTTGACGTCGCGCTGCTCGATTTCGCGTGGGCGCCCCAGATCGATACGGCTGCGGCTGTTGGCACCGCGAACGGTAGTGCCGCCGAAACCGACGGTGGCGGCGTCGATCGAGATCTGCGCTTCAGATTCCGCCTGGCGCAGAACTTCGAGCACGCACTCGGTGACGGCATTCTGGTCGGCAATGCGGCTTTTGACCCAGCCACGCGATGCGCATTCGCCGTGGCCCAGGAAGCGCAGACGCTCGTCTTCCACCAGGCATGCGGCGCAGCGGGTGCCGCTGCTGCCGAGATCCAGGCCTACCGCGAGGAAAACCTTCGCCGTCATTGCGTGTCCGTTCCCGCCGTGATGCGATCGTCAAGCCGGAGGTCGAATGCCCGGGCGCCGGCTGAGTGCCGGCGTATTTCCGGATAATGCTCGATGAAATTCTGCACGCGTTCGGAAAACCGCTGGTTCCCCATCACCAACTGGAGCACGACGCCGTCCACCTGAGTGACGATCATCAAATTCTCAGGAGCCGCGGCGTTCACTTCGGAAACATCCTTGCTCAGAGGACCGAGATCACTCATGAGACGCAGCATGGCCTGCACGCGCAGACGGCGTTCGGGCTCGCTTAGCACATCGCTGAGGCCGCTCAAAACCGGGAACGCAAAATGCGATTGCGGAGGCGGATCGAGCAGCACACCTTCGGCGTCGATCAGCATGACGCGCGAGCCCCTGCCGTCCGGAACCGGAAGATTGACGAACGCTACCGGCTTTCGCTCCTGAATGTGCACCGCCATCCGGTTGGGCCAAATTCGGGCGATGGATGCGTCCCGGAC